>JAZGDP010000076.1:0-14732 GCA_036477885.1 Dehalococcoidia bacterium | reverse complement strand
GACCGGGCCACCATAGATACGGGGCTCAAATGTATGAGCGTCGAGTTCGGACTACCCCAGCCCAGGGATTTACCGGGCGCTAAAGTCATAGCCCTTCACGAAGAGCACGGCATCCTGGAGCTAGAGGGAGAGGCCACCAACCTTAAGGTGGGAGAGCAGGTGGAGATAATCCCCAGCCATTGCGACACCACCATCAACATCCACAGCCATTACCTCGCCATGAGAGATGGCGTTCTCGAGGCGGTATGGGAGATAGCCGCTCGGGGGAAATTCCAATAAGATTATCCAGATAATGCGTTCGCCCTTTCTCAAAGGCAGATATCACCCTCCACTCGAGGGAAGGTGTAGGCATTGGCGGAAACATACACGGCTCATTCTGAAAAAGACGTAACCTTTGACTAGGCTCGTCCTCATGTGTTTATCCCACCCATCCCTGGCGATTATGATGAACAACAAATGTTACTGCAGGCACTATAAAAGAGAAATAGTAAGGCTATACCTGCTATAATTGCTTATCAAAATAAGGAGGGTACCATGGCCAGTACAACCATAAAGCCCAACGAGAGCGCTACCCTAAAGCTCAGCCCTGCCGCCTTTCTGCCCTCTGCTTCCTTCACCTTTCATAACAATACGGATGTGGCTCTGCAAGTCAGCGCCGAAAAAAAGGAGATCCGTATAAGCAAGGTCGCAGAGGCTGCGCCACCTCCCCCAGAGGCTACCTCCCCTGAGACTCCTTCTGCAGAGGCTACTGAAAAGACTGCAGAGACCACCGAAGAGACTACTGAATAGAGTTATTCTATAAGTGGGTGCTAGTCTAAACGTTTGGAAGCGGAGGTTTTGGCTTATACTCTTCCCAGTGGCAAACGCAAGGGATGCCTGACTAGCAGAAGATAAGTCTCTATGCCTGAAAAGGGCAATGGCTGACAAACAAGCACAATGCGAGCAACGCATCTCAGGGGTGGTGCTGGCGGGGGGAAAGAGCACTCGATTGGGGCGAAATAAGGCCATGGAACGAGTGGGCGCTGACGTCCTAATTCAGCGAGTGATTCAGCGCCTTTCCCAACTCACCTCCGAGGTCATAGTAGTGGTCGCCTCCATGGAGAACGCCGCTGCCCTGAATGTGCCCCCTTCGGCTAACGTAGCCGAAGACCTTTATCTAGGCAAAGGCTCCTTGGGCGGCATCTTCTCGGGGATATCGGCAGCTAAACATCACCACAGCCTCCTCATTGCCTGTGACATGCCCTTTCTTAACCAGGAGCTATTAAAATATATGATAGGACTAAGGCATGATTACGATGTGGTGGTACCCCTGGCCGAAGGTAGGCCCGAGACATTACATGCCATATACTCAAAAAACTGCCTGGAGCCCATAGAGAGAAGGCTGAAAGCCGATGACCTTAAAATAGCCAGGTTCTTCGACGAGGTTAAGGTGAGATATATAAAGGAGGAGGAGATAGCTCCCTTTGACCCCGACCATCTCAGCTTCTTCAACATAAATACTCAGGAGGATTTGGACCAAGCCACGGCCTTAGAGGCCAAGGCCTCTAGCCGCTGATGGTCCAGGAGCGCTAAAGTGTACGGTTATCAGGGACACATCTTACATATAGACCTCACCAGCCGCACAACTACTATAGAGGAGATAGAAGAAGGACTATTGCCCTCCTTCATCGGAGGCATAGGGCTGGGTGTGTGCCTTCTGTACCAATGGGCTCCCAAGGAAGTGGACCCCTTAGGCCCCGCCAATCCCCTCATCTTTGTGGGCAGCCCTCTAACAGGCACCGATATAGCCATTTCCAGCCATTTCGCCGTGACGACCAAATCTCCCCTGACCCATTTCATCGGCGAATCCCTCTCCTCGGGACCCCTAGCCGACGAGATGAAGAGAACCCCCTTCGATGCCTTGATCATCACCGGCAAAGCGGATGATATTGCCTATATATTTATAGAGGATGACAAGGTCTCCTTCCACTCAGCGAGCCATTTAAAAGGCCTCACCACATTCGAGACGGAGAAAGCCATCAAAAAGGAGCTGGGCGATGAGCAGGTGAGGGTTGCCTCCATAGGTCTCGCCGGGGAAAACCGGGTGCGTTATGCCAGCATCAGCAGCGATGGCAGACAGGCCGGGCGCACTGGCACCGGAGCGGTGATGGGCTCCAAGAACCTTAAGGCTATCGCCCTTAGAGGCAATCGCTCTTTTAAAGTAGCCCATCCCGAGGAGCTAAAAACCCTGGCGCGGGACCTGCAAAAGCGAAGCAGAGGCCAGGCTACAGAGAAGTATCGAAAACAGGGTACTACAGCCAACCTATCTATGTTCAACCAATTGGGTGCCCTGCCCTCATACAATTTCCGCCAGTCCACCTTCGACGGAGCAGCCAGGATCAGCGACGAGGCTTTACGCCGAGAGCACTACTTCAAGGCCGACTCCGCCACGGGCTGGGAGCACATCTACCAAACCAGGGATGAAGAGGGAGCCCCTGTAGTAGGGCGCATGGAGTACGAAAGCCTCTTCGCCCTGGGACCCCTCTGCGGCGTGGACGACCCCAATGTCCTGATCAGGGCCTCCAGTCTGTGCGATCGCTTCGGACTGGATACTATAAGCACAGGCAGCACCGTTGCCTGGGCCATGGAATGCTGCGAAAGAGGCATCCTAAGCCTTAAGGAAACCGATGGGCTGGAGTTGCGCTTTGGCAATGCCGCCGCCCTGTTAGCCGCCATCGAGAAGATAGCCCACAGGGAGGGCCTGGGCAACCTGCTGGCCGAAGGGTCTCGTAGGGCTTCCCAGATATTGGGGCGCGGCTCAGAGGAATGGGCCATGCACGTCAAGGGCCTGGAGCTACCCGGCTACGAGCCTCGTAGACTGAAGACCCTGGCCTTGGGTCTGGCCGTGAGCCCCCGCGGTGCCTGCCATAACCGCTCCATGGGCTACGAGGCCGACCTCTCGGGAAAGACGGCCACTGTGAAGGCTAACGGGCGGGGGGCACTAGCCATGGAGGGAGAGGACTTCGCCAGCGTCCTCGACTCTATGATCCTCTCCAAGTTCCTGCGTCGGTGTTTCACCGATTTCTATGCCGAAGCGGCCCACATCTATGAGCTGATTACGGACTATCCCATGTCGGCTCAGGAGTTACGAAGGGTGGGGGAACGCATCAACAATCTAAAGAAGTCCTTCAACATCCGGGAGGGATGGACACGAAAGGACGATAACTTGCCTCCCAGGCTCTTGAAGGATAACCTGCCTGCGGGGGAAGATAATGTGGCCATCTTGACCCAAGAGGAGCTGGACTCGATGATAGACGATTATTACAAGGCCCGGGGCTGGACTAAGGACGGCTCTATCCCCCAAGGCAAGCTGGAGGAGCTAGGGCTATGGAAGCTGGTGCAACATGACTAAAGAGGATATACAGAAGCTTCTAGAGCAGTTCCCCAGGGAAAGGACCCATCTTCTTCCCGCCCTTCACGCTGTCCAGGAGGAGCTGAGATATCTGTCCGGGGAAGCTCTTGAGGTGGTCTCCTCCTATCTTAGGGTACCCGCCAGCGAGGTCCATGGGGTGGCCTCGGCGTATCCGGAGCTACGCTTCAATGAGCCCGGTCATCACATCCTTAGGATTTGCACCGGATTAAGCTGTCATGTAAATGGAGGGACCAACCTCCTGGAGGAGCTTCGCTCCACTCTAAAGATAGAGCCGGGCCAGACCACCGCCGAGGGTCATCTTACCCTGGAGGAGGTGCCATGCCTTTTTTTATGCGCCGTAGGGCCCGCCGTGGAGTGGGACGGAGAGTTCATTGGGCGGGTTAACGCCAATACTCTAAAGAGCATCCTTTCGATAGACAATGGTAAAGAGGAAACGGGTTAATGAGCTATTCCCAGCTTAAAGCTAGGGCTAAGAAGCGCCTTAGCCAGGGCTTGGGCACTCAGTATCCAAGGGTGCTGGTGCAGGTAGCTAATTGCAGCCAGGCCGTTGGAGCCGGGGAGGCGCTGGAGTCATTACGTCGAGAGGTAACCCAACGAGGGTTGAAAGTTTCGGTGGTTGAGGCAGGCTGTGACGGTGCCTGCTATCAGGCTCCAGTCGTCCTTTTACAGCATCCCGACGGGCGGGCATTTCGCTTCACTCAGGTAGTGCCCAGCGGAGTGCCCGAGCTGGTGCAGGGCTGGTTAGAGGGTAAGCCCGATGACCTTCGCCCCTGGAACGGCGAATCCCCCCTCTGGACCATGGATGGCGATAAGAGCGGGTTCTGGTCCCTCCAAAAGCGTCTAGTGCTTGAGGATTGTGGCCAGATCTCCTCCCAGGACATAGATGAATACATCGCTCGGGGCGGATACGCTTCCCTGGGACAAGTCCTCTCCTCCCTCTCACCAGAACAGGTCATAGAGACGGTAGAGAAGAGCGGCCTGGCGGGGCGGGGCGGGGCCTACTTCCCCGTGGCTCGCAAATGGCAGGGGGCTAGAGCCCAGACCAAGACCCCCCGCTATCTGGTGATCAACGCCGAGGAAGGGGAGCCGGGCATCTTTAAAGATAGGCACATCATGGAGGGTATATCCCACCGCCTCATCGAGGGGATGGTCATCGCCGCCTACGCCATTGGGGCGGAGCGGGGCTTCCTCTACATCAACGGCGAGGCCCATCTCTCGGCCCAGCGAATGATCCACGCCCTGAGGCAGGCCGAGGAGAACCAACTCCTGGGCGATAACATCCTGGACTCGGGATTCAGCTTCCACGTAGAGGTGCGGCGAGGCGCCGGGGGATACGTCCTGGGAGAGGAGACGGCCCTTCTCAACAGCATCGAGGGAGAGCGAGACGTTCCCCGCACCCGTCCCCCCTTCCCGGTGGAGGCCGGCCTATGGCAACAGCCTACGGTTATCAACAACGTGGAGACTCTCTCCAACCTTCCCTACATATTGAGTCCCAATGGGGCCGACTTCGCCTCTCTGGGCATCGAGAGGAGCAAAGGGACCAAGGTCATCTCCTTAAGTGGTAGAGTGGAACGCCCCGGCCTGGTGGAGGTGCCCATGGGCACCACTATACGGCGCATCGTGTTCGACATCGGCGGTGGCCCCCTACCGGGCCATGACATTAAGGGAGTGGTGGCGGGGGGGCCTTCCGGTGGGTTGCTGCCCTATTCACAACTGGATATACCCATCCAATCTGGAATGCTGGACGAACAGGGGGCGGTGCTGGGCTCGGGGGGCATAACCGTCCTTGACGAAACCATCTCCACAGTGGAAGCTGTGCGCCGCCTGGCCGCTTATAACGCCGCCGAGTCCTGTAGCAAGTGCACCCCTTGCCGGGAGGGCACAGACCGGATACTGCACATATTGGATAAAATGATGGAGGGAAAGGGTCAGCCCCAAGACCTGGATGACCTAACTTACTTGGCTGAAATAGTAGGCTTTGGCTCTCTATGTGGACTGGGACAGATGGCGGGTGGGCCTATCCGAAGCGGTATGCACCACTTCGGTGATGAGTTCGCCGCCTCAGTAGGTGTGCCGAAGAATGATAGAAGGGCATAAACATGAGTATCACACTAACGATAAACACTAAACAGGTAGAGGTATCCCAAGGCTCCACCGTCCTGGAGGCGATAAACCAGAGCGAGATATATATTCCTCAGCTGTGCAAGGACCCGGATATGGATCCCATCGGGGCGTGCCGCACATGCCTGGTGCAGATCGAGGGAACGCGAGGCTTTCCCGCCTCCTGCTACACCCCCGTTCGGGAGGGCATGGCGGTTCACACCGATACCCCCGAGGTTACCCGTATCCGTCGTGGCGTGCTGGAGCTGACCTTAGCCATGCTCCCCTCGGAGGTGCCCGGAGAGGGTCTGGCCGATCACAAGGAGCTGAAAGTCGCCGCGGAACGACACGGCGTCACCACCCCCCGCTTCCAGCCCCGCCACCGAGACCATAGAGACGAAAGCAACCCCTTCTTCATCGTGGACATGGCCGACTGCATCCTCTGCGGCCGCTGCGTAGACGCCTGCCAGAAGGTCCAGCAGATTGGGGCCATCGCCATACTGGGGCACGCCCAGGACGCCTTAATCGGCGCCTTCATGGACGTGCCCATCGCCGAATCCATATGCACCTCCTGCGGCCAATGCGTAGCCTCCTGCCCCACCGGGGCCATCATGCCCAAACTCAAGGTGGAAAAGGTGGTGAAGCAGACCTCCACCATCTGCCCCTACTGTGGAGTGGGATGCGGCATCATCCTGGAGACCAATGGCGATGGAAAGATACTGGCGGTACAGGACGAGCCTTCCAACAAGTCCAGCCAGGGCAAGCTCTGTGTCAAGGGTCGCTTCGGCACGAGCTTCGTAGACCACCCCGACCGCCTCACCACCCCCCTGGTGCGAAAGGAGGGAGCGTTGGTGCCTACCAGCTGGGAGGAGGCCCTGGAGACTGTGGTCGAGGGGTTGGTGAAGTATCGGGGTTCCGTTGTCGCCTTAGCCTCGGCCAAGGCCACCAACGAGGACGGCTACGTGATGCAGAAACTCATGCGGCTGGCCATGGGCACCAACAGCATCGACCATTGCACCCGCTTGTGTCATTCCCCCTCGGTGGAGGCCATGCTTACCTCCCTGGGCAGCGGTGCCACCAGCAACTCCTACGTAGACTATGAGAATGCCGGCTGTCTGATGATAGTGGGGGCCGACCCCAGCTCCAACCATCCGGTGGTGGCCACTCGCTTTCGCAAGGCGGTGGACGAATATGGTGCCAGGCTGATAGTTGTAAACCCTCGCCGCATCGAGCTGTGCGACTACGCCCATCTCTGGCTGAGGGAACGCCCCGGCACAGATGTAGCCCTCTTTAACGCCATCGCCAAGGTCATCATGGATGAAGGGTTATGGGACGAAGAGTTCGTCCGAAACCGCACCGAGGGCTTCGATAAATGGCTCAAGTCCCTCGCTCCCTACACCCCGGAGCACGCCGAGAGCGTCACCGGGGTCCCCGCTAAGGATATTATTGAAGCAGCTCACATCTTCGCTCGCCCGCCCCACGGCGGCTCGTGCCTCATCTGGGGCATGGGTGTAACTCAGCACACCAACGGCACCGCCAACGCCCACGCCCTTCTAAACCTGGCCCTGGTAACCGGTCAGATGGGCAAACCGGGATGTGGCATCTCCCCCTTGAGGGGGCAAAACAACGTCCAGGGCTGCGGCGACGCCGGCTGCGTCCCTGACTCCCTCCCCGGCTATCAGGGGCTGGGGGAGGCGGTACGAGCTAAATTCGCCGACATCTGGGGAGGGGAACCGCCCGGCCAAAAGGGTCTGGTGGTGACGGAGATGATGGAGGAGGCGGGCGCCGGAAGGCTCAAGGCCATGTACATCGTAGGTGAAAACCCCCTTCTCAGCGAGCCCGACCTTAAACACGCCAAGGAGACCCTAGAGAAACTGGAGTTCCTGGTGGTGCAGGACATCTTCCTCCACGAAACGGCGGAGATAGCTCACGTGGTATTGCCGGCCACCAGCTTTGCCGAGAAGGACGGCACCTTTACCAACAGCGAAAGGAGGGTGCAGCGGGTCAGGAAGGCGATAGAGCCCATCGGCCAGAGCAGGGCCGACTGGGAGATAATATGCGACGTGGCGAGGCGAGTGTGTCGCCGCCTGGGTCTGGATGAGGGTCAGTTTAGCTATAATCACCCCTCGGAGATCTTCCAGGAGATGGCCTGGCTAACCCCCATCATAGCCGGCATCTCCTACCAGCGGCTGGATAAAGAGGGTGGCATCCAGTGGCCCTGCCCCACCCCGGACCACCCCGGCACCCCCTATTTGTACGCCGAGTCGTTCACCAGAGGGCTGGGCAAGTTCATTCCCGTGGAGCAGGGAAAGCCGGCGGCGGAGCTCCCCTCTAAAAGGTTCCCCCTCATCCTCAACACCGGCCGCATCCTGTATCACTGGCACGGCGGCACCATGACCCGTCGAGTGGCGGGACTTCTGGCCCGGGCCCCCGAGCTTCAAGTGGCCATCAACCCCATCGACGCCGAGGCAGAGGGCATAGGCGACGGCGAATGGATCAGGGTCCTCTCCCGGCGGGGGGAGCTGGAGGGGAAGGCCATGATTACTGAGGCGATGAAGCCAGGGGAGATCTTCGTCCCCTTTGTGAAGCTGGCCAAATCGGCAGCTAATTTCCTCACCAACACCGCCTACGATCCCACCTCCAAGATACCTGAGTACAAGGTATGCGCCGTTCGTATAGAGAAACGAGATGCCCCCTCGCCACGGCGGATGCGAAAGAAACCTCATCAGGCCCCTACTCTCATGAGGCCCTAAGGCTTCGGCCAGTTGCTTAAAGCAAGACATGAGATTACAATAGGAAACGCATATTACGGCCCGGCAGGATATATCAGGCTCAAAAAGGAGGTGGGAGACCGAGCAGTGACATCACTGCAGCTCCAAGGGCGTTATGACAGAATGGTGGGAAAGGCTCAAATCTATATTCCTTGGCACCAAGAGTGACCAAGATAAAAGGGAGGTTACTATGGCTAAAGTCGTTAACTTAGAGGCCGCTAAGAGGGTTGTGGCGGCCGCCGAAAAGCGGGCGGCTGAAATTGGCGTTCCCATGGATATCGCCATCGTCGACGACGGTAATAACCTGACGGCTTTCGAGCGGATGGACGGAGCCTGGTTGGGCAGCATAGATATCGCCATGAACAAAGCTTACACAGCCCGCTCCTTCAATATGTCCACAAAAGAGCTAGCGCCCCTGTGCCAGTCAGGCCAGCCATTATTTGGAATCCATGCCAGCAACCAAGGCAGGCTGATTGTCTTTGCTGGAGGAATTCCCCTTAAAGATGATGGGGGTACCGTGGTAGGGGCCATCGGCGTCAGCGGGGGCAGCGTGGAACAAGATCACGACGTTGCCGAAGCTGGGCTCAAGGTTTTTTAACCCAGGGCAATAGGCAAAGGACATTTGCAACCCTATTAACTCCTTCAGGCTGAGATTGTTATAATCCATTGTATCGAGGAGGTGTGCTATGAAGGCTGTGGTTTACAACGGGCCTTTTAAAGTTTCCGTAGAGAATGTCCCCGACCCGCAGATTAAGCACCCTAACGATGTGATTGTGAAGATCACCTCCACCTGTATTTGCGGCTCTGACCTACATATGTATGAGGGGAGGACAGCGGCAGAACCTGGCATAATATTCGGCCACGAGAATATGGGGATCGTAGAGGAGGTAGGCGGCGCAGTAAAGACCATTAAAAAAGGCGAGCGAGTCTCAATGCCTTTTAATGTGGCCTGCGGCTTCTGCAAAAACTGTCGCACCGGCTTCACAGGGTTTTGCACCACCGTCAATCCCGGCTTCGCTGGTGGGGCCTATGGCTATGTAGCCATGGGGCCATGGAGGGGCGGACAGACGGAGTATTTGCAGGTCCCCTTCGCCGACTTTAATTGTCTTCCTCTGCCGCCTGGCACCGAGTGTGAGTCGGACCTTGCCCTCCTGGCCGATATTTTCCCCACGGGCTGGCACGGTGCTACTCTGGCCGAGGTTAGCGCTGGCGAGTCAGTGGCCGTTTTCGGCGCCGGCCCCATAGGGATAATGGCCACCTTAAGCTGCATTATCAAAGGGGCTGCCGAGGTTTATACCGTCGACAGGGTGCCCGAGCGATTACAGCTAGCAGAGAAGATAGGGGCTATCCCCATTAATTTCGATGAAGGCGATCCTGTGGAGCAGATCCGGGGGAAGAGGAAGGGCGACGGGGTGGACAAGGGGATCGATGCTGTGGGGTATCAGGCTACCGGAGCTAAAGCGGAGAAGGAAATTCCCAATAAGGTGCTATCCGACCTCATTAACATTGTGAACCCCTGTGGCCTGCTGGGAATCCCCGGCCTCTATGTGCCTTCCGACCCTGGGGGAGTGGATCCCCATGCCTCTAAGGGTGAACTGCTCATACCCTTTGGCAAGCTCTTCGAGAAGGGCTTGGGTCTGAAGACGGGACAGTGCAATGTTAAGAGATACAACGCTCAACTTAGAGACCTCATCTTCGCAGGGAAGGCAAAACCCAGTGTGGTAGTCTCTCATCCCAACGAGCCCTTAGATAATGCTCCTGTGGCTTATGAGAAGTTCGATAAGCGCATAGAGGGTTACACAAAGGTCGTCTTAAAGCCTTAGGGAATGTAGTCGATTATCGATCTCTCTTGTCATTGCCGTTGGTCCTGACTTCGTCGTGAGGAGTTCGTCTGAGGCTCACTCGAAGACCGCTCAGTCGAACGAGACTCACGGCAGGGCTCAACTTAAGGGGTTACACCCTATTACATAAAAGGTTCGGAGTACTTAACACCATAAGGTGAGCTTGAGTGTCTATGCCTTGACAAAGTTGTTTTCGGTGAGTAATCTTTTAAGAACACACGGCTATTCCTTGCTTATAGCTTATATCCAGAGGAGGTGGTAGCTATGCCCGACGGCAACAAGTTGCTCCAGATATTCCCTCAGCGTTGTACAGGTTGCATGCAGTGCGAGCTTGCCTGTTCCTGGGTTCAGACCGGCACCTTTCAACCCTCCAGGTCCCTGATTCGAGTAAATATCTTCGACGAGCAGGCTATCTATAGTCCCTTTACTTGTTTTCAGTGCGATGAGGCGTGGTGTATGCAGGTATGCCCGGTAAACGCCATCGATGTAGACCCCAAGACTGGGGCCAAGATAGTTCTGGACGATGTATGTGTGGGCTGCAAACTCTGCGTTATAGCATGTCCCTTCGGCACCGTTTTCCTCAACCCCGACACTAAGAAGGCCTACAAGTGTGACCTGTGCGGAGGAGACCCTGCCTGCGTCCACGCCTGCCCCACCGACGCCATCGAGTTCGCCCAATTCGACAACGAGGACTGGATACCCCAGTGGGGTGACAAGGTAAACGAGGCCTATCTAACTGCGGTAGGAGGGAGCTAAGTTTCGAACTAAAAAGGAGGCGCACCGTGGCAAAGATACTGCGGGTGAACATGACACAACGGAAAGTGACGGAGGAGACAGTCCCGGATAGGTATGAGATGCTGGGAGGGCGTGGCCTCACTTCTCAGATCGTCATGGACGAGGTTCCGCCCAACTGCCATCCCCTGGGCCCAAATAACAAGCTCATCTTTGCTCCGGGCATCGTTACCGGAACGCTGGCATCCACATCCGGGCGCATCTCCGTGGGGGCCAAATCGCCGTTGACCGGAGGAATAAAGGAGTCCAATGCCGGCACCCCGCTTCCTCAGATGCTGGGCAGGTTGCAAATAAAGGCCATCATCGTCGAGGGCCAGCCTTCGAGAGAGGGGTCTTGGCTGCTCCAGGTGACCGCAGGTGGAGCGGAGCTGATACCGGCGGATGACCTGAAGGGTAAGGTCACTTCCGAGGTGAATAAGGCCCTTTTTGAGCGGTACGGGGACAAGGTCAGTATCGCCACCATAGGACCGACTGGAGAGCACCGGATGACGATGGCCGGGATTTGCTTCAGCGATGCTGATGGACGGGCCAGCCGCTATGCCGGTCGGGGTGGCCTGGGGGCGGTCATGGGAGGCAAGGGGCTTAAGGCCATTGTGGTGGATGAGACCAAGGCCCCCGGGGTCGAGGTCAAGGCCAGAAAGCTCTTGCAGCAGGGGGAGAAGAAGCTGCTGGATGCACTAAACACCCATGCTATCACCAAGCCGGAGGGTGCCCTGAATACATACGGTACACCGGTACTGATAAACGTCATGAACGAGGCCGGTGGGCTGCCTACCAACAACTTCCGGAGCGGCCAGTTTTCCGGAGCCAGCAAGATTAGCGGCGAGACCATAGCGGACACGATAGCCAAACGGGGTGGCGTCGGGAAGAAAGGACACAATTGTTCCCCGGGCTGTGTCATCAAGTGTTCCGACATCTACCCTTACGAGGATGGCACCGAGCACGTTTCCGTGATGGAGTACGAGTCTGATTGGGCGCTGGGTGCCAACTGCGGTATAGACAACCTGGATGACATCGCCGAGATGATCCGCCTGTGCAACGAGTACGGGGTGGACACCATCGAGGCCGGGGTCACGTTGGGGGTTGCCATGGAGGCAGGCGTGGCACCCTTTGGCGATAGTGCGGCGGCCATCCGGCTTCTTCAGGAGGTGGGGAAGGCCACCCCGCTGGGGCGCATCCTTGGCAACGGGGCAGCCTTTACTGGGCGCGCCTTCGGAGTGGTCCGCGTCCCCACCGTCAAAGGACAGGCAATGCCGGCATATGAGCCCCGGGTGGTCAAAGGGATCGGGGTTACCTATGCCACCAGCCCTATGGGCGCAGACCATACGGCGGCCTATACCATTGCCCCGGAGATATTGGGTGTGGGTGGAAAGGTAGACCCCCTCTCCATAGAGGGGAAAGCAGACCTTTCCCGCAACCTTCAGGCGGCCACGGCGTTCTTAGACTCCAGTGGTTTCTGCCTCTTTATCGCCTTTGCCATCCTGGACATCGCCAGTGGGCTGGAAGGGATGGTGGATTGCGTAAACGGCGTGCTGGGCACTAACTGGACGACGGAAGACGTGGGAAGGGTCGGGATGGAAATCCTTCGCACGGAACGCCGGTTCAATGAACTGGCCGGCTTTACCAAAGCCGATGACCGGCTTCCTGAGTTCATGTCCTACGAGCCAGTTCCTCCTCATAACAAGGTGAACAATATGTCAGACGAGGAAATGGATAGGGTGTTCGGCGAGTAGGCAAGGCCCTGCGGTGGAGAGAGGATGACCGAGACCTGGCTGGTGGCTGCCACCGGCGTAAACTGCCCCGTGGAAGACCTGCTGAAGATCAGGGAGCGCATATTCAATACAGTTAATAGAAGGGGTGTAAAGTCATTCTTTACGGCTGGACAGGTAAGGTTCTCAGAGTGGATCTAACACGAGGGGTCATCACCAAGGAGGATACCAATCCTCAATGGGCTAAGGACTACATCGGAGGGCGCGGCCTCGGTGCTAAGTATCTTTCCGAAGAGGTCGACCCAAGGGTAGACCCCCTCAGCCCAGACAATAAGCTCATCTTCGCTACAGGACCCCTAACGGGAACCAACGCCTCCTGTGGCGCTCGTTATATGGTGGTCACCCAGAGCCCCCTTTCGGGCACCATCACCACCTCCAACTCCGGCGGGCACTGGGGGCCCGAGCTCAAGTTCGCCGGTTATGATATGGTCATACTAGAGGGCAAGGCCCCCAAGCCATCCTATCTATGGATCTATAACGATAAGGTAGAGCTCCGTTCTGCCGAGGACATCTGGGGCAAGGGCGTATGGGACACCGAAGACTCGATACGCGCCGATGTCGGCGTACCCCGTGCCATTATAGCCGGCATAGGGCCAGCCGGCGAGAACCTCGTCCGCTTCTCCGCTATCATTAACGATAAACACCGAGCGGGGGGGCGCAACGGCGTAGGGGCCGTCATGGGCTCCAAGAACCTGAAGGCCATCGCCGTTAAGGGCACCGGTGGCGTAAGGGTGGCATCGCCCGACGCCATGATGCAGGCCACCTGGGCCCAGAAAAATAAGATTAAAGAGAGCCCCGTAACCGGCCAGGGGCTTCCCCAATACGGCACCCCTATACTAACCAACATCATCAACGAACATGGTGGGCTTCCCACCAACAACAACCAGATGACCGTATTCGACGACGCAGAGAATATCTCAGGGGAGACCATAACCGAAACGAGGCTGGTGACCAAGAAAGCCTGCTTCGCCTGCACCATCGCCTGCGGCAGGGTAACAAGGTTGCCCGGTGAGGCAGCCGATAAGTTCATGGTCACCACCCATCCCATGAACTGGAGAAATGCCGGAGAGGGGCCAGAGTATGAATCGTCATGGGCTATGGGAGCCGACTGCGGCGTTGGCGACCTGGATGCCCTCATAAAGGCCAATTTCCTCTGCAACGACCTGGGCATGGACACCATATCCTTCGGGGCCACCCTGGCAGCCGCCATGGAGCTTTACGAGAAGGGCTATGTAACGGAAAAGGAAACTGGTATGCCTCTGAATTTCGGCAACGCCGAGGCCCTGGTAGCCATGGCAGAGAGAACGGGCTATCGAGAGGGCTTCGGCAACGAGCTGGCCGAGGGCTCCAAACGCATGACCCAGAAGTTCCAGCACCCCGATCTCTTCATGGGGGTCAAGGGCCAGGAGTTCGCCGCCTACGATGCCCGGACCTTCCAGGGTATCGGATTGGGTTACGCCACCTCCAACAGAGGGGCCTGCCACCTCAAGGCCTACACAATAGCTGCGGAGGTGTTCGGCATACCGGAGAAGGTGGAGCCATCGGCCGCCGAGGGCAAGGCAGAGTTGACCAAGATCTTCCAGGACCTGACCTCTACTTTGGATGCTACTGGTCTATGTCTATTCCTTACCTTTGGTATCAGCCTGGAAGATATGCATCCCATCCTGGTGGCGGCCACGGGAATAGATTACTCTGTGGACGACTGGATGAAGGCCGGAGAGCGCATCTGGAACCTGGAGCGCATCTGGAACATGAAGGCAGGCATCACCGGAAAGGATGACACCCTGCCCAAGAGGATGCTGGAAGAGGCTATCCCTGCTGGCCCGGCCAAGGGGCAGGTCAATCGCCTTAACGAGATGATACCCGTATACTACAAGCTGCGCGGCTGGAACGAAGACGGCGAACCCACCGCTGAAAAACTGGTGGAGCTAGGGATAGTTTAAAGACCTTTCAAAGGGATAACTAAAACAGTTAATAGAAAGGGCGTGAGAGCATGCTTTATGGATGGACGGGAAAATTTCTGCGCATAGATCTGACTCGAGGCATC
>JAZGDP010000075.1:0-5279 GCA_036477885.1 Dehalococcoidia bacterium | reverse complement strand
ACATAGCCTTTATAGGGGATGGCAACAACGTGGCCACCAGCTTGGCCTTGGGTGCCGCTATTGTAGGAGCCCATTTCACCATAGCTTCTCCCAAGGGTTACGAGCTTGAAGAGGAGGTATGGCATAGGGTGGAGGAATATGCCTCCTTAAACGGGTGCCATGTCGCCAGCACCACCGACGCCAGCGCCGCCGCTCGGGGTGCAGACGTTATCTATACCGATGTCTGGACCAGCATGGGACAGGAGGCCGAGGCGGAGCAACGACGCAGGGACTTCGCTCAGTATCAGGTTAACACCGAGCTCCTATCCTTGAGCAAGAAAGACGCCCTTTTTATGCATCCCCTCCCCGCCCACCACGGCGAGGAGATTCAGGAGGGCATCCTGGATCATTCTCAGTCGGTGGTGTTCGACCAGGCGGAGAACCGCCTTCACATTCAGAAGGCCCTTCTGTTACATCTAATGGGCTGAGAGATGGACTGATGAAGAGAGTCTTGAAGTCAACCTCCCTCCCAGAGGTGAACCCAGGCACCATTGGAAGTATGCCCATGGTAGCCATTGTAGGGAGGCCCAATGTGGGCAAGTCCACCTTGTTTAACCGCTTGGTGGGCAGACCCCAGGCAGTGGTCTCGGACATTCCCGGCACCACTCGAGACAGGGTTTCGGCCACCCTAACCCACGGCGAGAAGAGCTTTATCCTGGTGGACACAGGGGGGCTGGAAATGAAACCTGATTCAGATATCCGCCAGAAGGTCCAGGCCCAGGTAGCGATGGCCATCCAGGAGGCGGATGTCATCATTTTAATGGTGGATGTATTAGAGGGCATAACCCCCGCCGACCAAGAGGTAGCCGATGCCCTCCGTCGGGCGGGAAAGCCTATATTCCTGGTATCCAACAAGGCCGATAACGCTAGACGAAGAGAGGGGGTGTGGGAGTTTTACGAGCTGGGACTGGGAGACCCTGTAGCCATAAGCGCATATCACAACCTGGGGGTGGAGGAGCTGATGAAACGGGTAGTGAAGACTTTGCCCTCCCCACCGCCTATCGCCGAACCCACAGCCATGAGAATCGCCATCGTGGGGCGGCCTAATGTGGGTAAATCTATGCTCCTCAACACCCTCCTAGGACAGGAACGAGCCATAGTCAGTGATATACCCGGCACCACTCGAGATGCCATAGATACCCCCTTTATACATGACGGGGAGTCGGTGATATTCATAGACACGGCGGGCCTAAGAAAACGGGGGCGCATCGAGAGGGGGATTGAGAGCTATAGTGTCCTGCGAGCCATGCGAGCCATAGCCCGCTGCGACATTGCTCTTCTTGTAAGCGACGCTACAGAGATCGCTGCCGCCCAGGACTTGCACATAGCGGGCTATATCAAAGACGCAACTAAGGGAATAATTCTGGTGGTCAATAAGTGGGATCTGTCCCCCGACTTAGGACTGGATAAGGGGGAGGTGGAAAGGGCAATCAAAACCAGATCCAAGTTCATGCCCTATGCTCCCATCCTTTGCATCTCCGCTAAATTTGGTCAAGGCATAAAGGGGATCATACCCCTGGCAAAAGAGATATTTCAGCAGCGGGGCAAACAGATAGCCCAGGCTCAGTTAAACGACTATCTCACCCGGGCCGTCGCCGCCCATCTACCCTCTAGTAAGGGAGGAAGGCAGGCTAAGATTTTCAAAACCGTCCAAACTGGGGTCCATCCCCCTACCTTCGAGTTTTCCGTCAATAGCCCCAAGCTCTTGCATTTTTCCTATGAACGTTACCTGGAGAATAGGCTTCGGGATGCCTTCGGCTTTCAAGGCACACCCATACAGATGTGGTTTAGGGGCAAAGGGGAGGAGAGATGAACTTCTTCATCGCCGTGGCCTTGGGCTATTTGTTAGGGTCCGTTCCCGTAGGGTTGTTGGTGGGTAAAGTAACTAAAGGCATAGACATTAGGGAATACGGCAGCGGCAATATCGGCGCTAGCAATGCTTTGCGCACCCTGGGTCTAAAGGCGGCCATACCAGTTTTCGCCGCCGACTGGGCCAAGGGTTTTCTACCGGTAATCATTGCCAGGACATTGGGAGGCTCAACAGCCGGCCAGGTGGCTGCCGCTCTGGCCGCTATGGCAGGCCACAACTGGTCCATCTTCATTGGGTTCAAAGGCGGTAGGGGTGTGATGCCGACCGCTGGGGGGCTTACCGCCTTCTCTCCTGCTACCACCTTAGTAGCCGGAGGGGTGGCAACAACAGTGCTGATCAACTCCCGATACATGTCCCTAGGCTCCCTGTCAGGGGCGGGGACAGCCCTGTTGATGATGGCTCTGCTGGTGGCTTCGGGACGAAGACCCCTGGGACATTTGGTCTATATATTAGTGGCAGACTCGATGATCCTATTCCAGCACCGCGACAATATAAAGAGGTTGCTATCGGGTACGGAGCGCAAACTAGGGGAAAAGGCAAAGAGAATAGCTCCCTAAGCACAATTCTACGAGAGTCCTATGAAAAAGGCCACTGTGATAGGTACCACCAGTTGGGGGACCTCCCTGGCCATAATGCTGGCCGAGCGTGGGATAGATGCCTTCCTGTGGTCTTGGACGGAGGAGGAGGCCTCCCAGTTCAAGGAGGCTGGGGAAAACATCCTTTTGTTGCCCGGCTTCCCCTTCCCTCAAGGTCTCACCATAACCGGCTCCCTGGAGAAGGCCCTCGAAGGGGCAGATCTGGTCATCTTCGTGGTGCCTTCAAAGAGTATGAGGGAAAATGTAAAGGGAGCCAAGGATTACCTCAGGGATAACATGATTATAGTCAGCGCCGCTAAAGGATTGGAGGCCGGCACCGACAAGCGAATGAGCCAGGTGATTGAGGAAGAGGTGGGCGAGCATCTCCATCATCGTATATGTGTGTTGTCCGGGCCCACTCTGGCTAAGGAGGTGGCCCGGAGGCTTCCCGCCACTGCGGTGATAGCCGCCGAGGAGGAGGGAATGGCACGAGAAGCTCAAAGCCTATTGATGTCCCCACGCTTTAGGCTCTATACCAGCACCGATGTGGTAGGGGTGGAGCTGGGAGGGGCCCTTAAGAACATCATCGCCATAGGAGCTGGCCTGTGTGATGGCCTGGGTTACGGCCATAACGCCAAGGCCGCCCTCATCGCCAGGGGCCTGGCCGAGATCACCCGGCTGGGGGTAGCCGCCGGAGGCCAGCCCTCTACCTTCACCGGCCTGGCGGGCCTGGGAGACCTTGTAGTCACCTGTTCCAGCCCCCTCAGCCGAAACCACTTCGTGGGAGAACAACTGGGCAAAGGGCTACCCTTAAAGGAGATTCTAGCCTCGCTGGGGCTCAGCGTGGCTGAAGGTATTGATACCACCGCTGCGGCTCGAAAGATGGCTCAAGAATTAGGAGTGGAGATGCCCATAACAGAGCACATCTATCTAGTCCTCTTTGAAGGGCTGGACCCCCGCCTGGCGGTGGCAGAGCTGATGGGGCGACCCCCTAAGGCCGAGATGAATAACCCTATTCCCCCAGCTCCCCCGCCTCGTAGAGGATAGCCGAAGCCACCACCCCCTCGGAGAACCCCCCTCCGGGCCAATGAACAGATTTATCTTTACGGCTTCTCCCCTAATCCATTCTGGTGGAACGAAGAACGGTGCATCAGACCGCCTCTGCTCTACAGGCTATCACCGTTCGCCAATCGCCCTCCGAAAGAACATCCCGGGTGTCCAATCCCGCCGCCTTAAGCCTCGCTATTACCCCGTCTAAACCCTCGAGGAGGATGCCACTTGTGATGAGAACGCCACCACAGCCCAGAGAGAGAGCCATATGCCTAGCTAGCTCCTCTATCAAAGAAGCGGTGAGGTTAGCTACCACAATGTCGAAGGTCATATCAGCCTTTAAAAAGGGTATTCCTGTCTCGCCTGACAAGGTAGCCTTCTTAACGGATACCAACTTGCCCACTCCGTTAGCCTTAACATTGGACTCCGCCACCCGCACCGCCACAGGATCCTTATCCAGGGCCATGATTCGGGAGGCTCCCAGCTTCGCCGCTCCTATGGCTAAGATGCCGGAGCCGGTGCCCAAATCCAGCGCCACCATGCCGGGTTTTAAATAGCGCTCCATGGCTAACAAACACATCCGGGTGGTGGGGTGGAGGCCCGTGCCGAAGGCCATCCCGGGATCCAGCTCGATAACCACATCCCCTTCCCTAGGCGTGTGCTCCCGCCAGGAGGGTTTCACCACAAAGCGCTCCCCAATACGATGGACATGAAAGTGCTCTTTCCAGGCTTGTTCCCACTCCTCCTCCTCCACCTCCTTCTCCCTTAAATGGCCCATCGGCTTTATCATAGACAAAAGCTTAAGACCCACGAGGATCTGGGCCTTCCGCTCCCTCAGGCCCTCATCCATGGGAAGATAACACGTTACGGTGGCCTGACCTTTAAGCTCCAGCTGGTAGCCCTCCTCAGGCCCTGGGGAGAATGCCTCCTGAATGGCCACCCCGCCATGGCCGAAGCGATGAAAGACCTCTGCCACTGCATCCACACATTCGGAATCCACCTCAACGCTAAGCTCCAGCCACCTCAAAATGCACCGACCTTCTTACCGCCATTGCCTAGATGTGGGGTTATCATGACAAAGTCATCGTTGCGTCTGTTCTACAGTTATGTTCGCTTAGGGTATCTAATCAAGTAAGTCTTGCCAGAGGCAAGCTTGGATGTAACGTCATCGGGGGTATGATCTCATAATTACGTCAAGCGGATCCGAGTGTCAACAAGGCAGTGAAAGCAAAGGAAAGACGCTAAGACACACAGGTCACCTAATCGCCTCTACTTTGAAGAGAATAAGCCTCAAACATCACGACATACGTATCTTCTGAGCTTTTCGGGCAATGCTCCACACCTCGGGGTATCACTGCTATCTCCCCTTCACGTAGAGTAATATCTGGTTGATCTTTCATCTGGACAACCATACTTCCTTTCAGTACGTAAAAAAGCTCATCTTCATTGGTATGTTTGTGCCAGTGATACTCTCCTTTAACCAATGCCATTCGAACAACTTGATCGTTGACTCTTGCTACGTCAATAGGATGCCAAGGCTTCCCCTTAATTTCCTCAATTTTATTCTCTAAATTAATTATCGGAATCATGGCCATTGCCAGTGTTGTTGTTATGTTTATTGCAATCTTATTATATTATTACAGATTCGCCCAGCCAGCCCAGTAACGATTATCGGGAGGTTGGAGGAAGACCCCAAGGAGTTTGGAAAGGTAAGTTCGGGAAGCGATATTCGCATAGAAAAAGAG
>JAZGDP010000074.1:0-8068 GCA_036477885.1 Dehalococcoidia bacterium | reverse complement strand
TCGCCAATGTACCTCGATTTTGGAGTGAGCAGCGGTGATGTGTTCCTGCCCCAGTAAAGGTTTAGCCACACTCTTTTGAAGAGTGCTAAGGTTGGCCAGATGTCATATAATTACAGTGTGTATGAGGGTAGGCTTTCTCAAAGATGGCAGTCCAAACTATCGAAGATGGTTATCTGTTATACGTCGGAGATCGCTAGGATGCTCCCCCCTCTGTACGGAGTTTCGCAACAGACTAGAAAATAAGAACATATATCTAAACTATGCTACAAAGAGGCTCCCTTCATTCAGAAGGGAGCCTCTTCTATTATCCTATCCTTAGTATCCCTGAATCTCGTTAATCGTTTGTCTATTTCTCCACCGCTGTAACCGTCAGGCTAGTGCTAGCCAGCGTCTTCTCCTTCCACGGATGCCTCGACCGTCCACACTCTCGGCGCTAGGCCATCAGGCAGGACTATGACACTGGCAAAAGCCCCAGCGTCATTGGTGGTAAAACTACCAAGGATTAGATCCTCACCCCCAGGCCCTCCACAGGGGGATTCTAGGCAGAGTTATGGGGCGGTTCCTTTAAATAGAGCGGTCTGTCAACAATTTATGGTAACCATAATGCTCTTTGACGGGCTCAGCGAGTCTTTTGGGATGGAAAGTAGCGATGGACACGGCGAGGGGGCGCTGAAATATCAGGTCTGTGATGATACGCCCCATAAAGGCACTACACATGATGCCTGGCAGGGTTACTGCCATGAACAGGCCATCCCAGCCGGGGATTGGCCCTAAGACGGTCGTGCCATCTGGGGGGTTTGGGCGGGGGCCAGCTAAGTGTTCCACCAGCTCCGATTCGGCAATGCAGGGCATGAGTCGAATGGCCCGATGCATAATGCCAATACGGGCCTTCTCGGTTGGTATGTTGTCGTAAAGACCCGGCTCGGCAGTAGTCCCAGCGTACACTAGGCCATCGGCCCGCATGTGCAGATATATCGGCAGTTCCTGGTCATCCACCGTATCATAGCTCGACACCCAGAAGGGCCAATACTGCTTTTCCTTAGGCTTCAGAAATAACAACTCGCCCTTCAAGGGGCCAATGGGCAGAGGGAAATTGACCCACTTTTCCGCCTGCTGCGTCCACGCCCCCATGGCCAACACCACCCTGTCACAAACTACAGTACCATTAGAGGTCTTTACGCCGGTGACACGTTGCCCCGTCCGTTCCAACCCGGTTACCTCTCGAATGGCGACCTCTGCTCCCCGTTTCTCCGCGCCCTTGGCATAGGCAAGGGTAAGCCGGTAGGAGTCCACTTGGCCGTTACCCTCCCCCAAAACCCCACCGAATATGGGTGATGACAACCTAGGCTCCAGACGCTGCACGTCCTGTGCATCCAGAACCTTATTCGCCGTCTTCGGGGCCCATTCCTGCATGTAGTCCCAGGTTCGCTCTGTCCTCGCTACCTCCAGCCAGGGCATCTCCCTCCACATCAAATCTATTCCAGTATCTTCACCTATTTGGGGGGCTATCCACTTGAGGTAGTTAACAGCCTGGCGCATGAAGCGGGCGTGCTCTGGCGGTTCGACCCAGTGAAGGGATACACCAAATCCACCAGCGCCGTGGCCCGAGGCACCGCTTCCCAATCCATTCCGCTCCACTATCATAACTTTGGCACCTGCCTCACTGAGGAAATAAGCGGCGGCACACCCCACTATCCCGCCACCCACGACAACTACATCTGCACTTCGCTTCATCTCCGACTCCCTATCACACAAAGTAATAAAAGCGATACATCGCTTCATTGTCAAGTGCGAAGACGCTGTCAACAACACATGAACGAAACCCTCGTTCGTGTAAGGAATTTTCCAAAAGGGCACCTTGGGCAGGTTAGGGCGGAGCGGGGCCAAGTCTCCGTACTACCTACACGGACGCCCACGGGTGCCGCTACCGGTGTATAATAATTCACGCAGAACGGGCCTAAGACGAGCTCCCGGGGCCAGTACGAACAGGACGGTAAGCCCTGCGAAGAGCTTTGTGCCGTACTTCGAGATATGGGTGTGCCTGCACGACTGCCAGAAGGCGGGCATCCTGAAGAGAGCACAGCTCTTTCGTGATTGCCTCGTTCAAAGGCCGTTTCAGTTGAGTTCAAGCCGAGGCTTGAAATTCTCAAAGGTCACCTAAGAAAGTTTATAGCCAGCGACGGGGCTACGCGAAATGAATTGCGATGGTCTCACCTCCCATGAAGCGAATGGGATTATGCTGGCAGCAGAATGGCCGCCATTATGTCTGCCATTTCCCGTACAGGCCCCGCTATGAGCGTGTTAAACTCTTATTCCTTCACATAGGCCAGCTTTTCAGATACCTTACCGTCCTTGACGCGGAAGATGTCTGTTCCCCTTAGCCGACCGGGATTGCCTTCGTCGTCCTTCCAAGTGAAGGTCCATCGGGTGACACACCTGTCTCCCGCTGCAAACAGCTCCTCCTCGTCGAAATAGACGTCGTGAAAGGCAGAAAAGAGGTGCACCCAGGCTTCTCTGACCGCCGCTTGTCCCTCTAAACGCTGACCGTCTGGAGCGGGCGTAATGTGCTCAAACACACAATCATCAGTCATCAGCGCCATGATGCCATCTACGTCGTGCCGGTTAAAGGCTTCGTCAAACCGGTTGATCGTATCAATGGTTGCCTCAGTGACCGTGTCCTCTTTAAGAGCTTGCTGCATATTCTCCTCCTGTGAATCTTTAGTAGATTTGTTAAGACCGACATTATCTTACACTATTCTCTTAGACCAGGTCAAAAACCGTGACGATGAAAGGATGGGAGCCCAGCCGGCCCATGGCCTGGGCCTCGCGGCGCACCCGTGCCAGACCGGCCTGGTCCAGCCCCTCAGTCTTGATGGCGGCGATGGCTACGTCCCTGTCCAGCTTGGAGTCCCGGGCCAGATAGACCCATTTCCGGCTGCCCTCGCCCAAGAACCGCTTTACCCGGTAGTGGCCGGCAGCAAAGGAGGCGGGCACGGGAGTTGACGGTCTTTCCGGTTTAGTAGGAGCTATCGATGCGGGAGAATCGCCGCTGAGTGGCGCAGCACAGTTGCCACAGAATCTCATTCCCTCGGGATTCTCAAAGCCACAACTTTGACAAATCACCCCGCGCCCCCGCTCTGCGATGCCCCATTAATTCAGGGGACGAAACCGTTCTTTCCAGCTGAACTCATACAGAACGGCTATGAACCCACTATAATGTTGCGCCAGTAGGTGTCAAGGCTGAATTTGCCAAAAGGCCAGCTTGGACAAGTCAGAGCCGACCGGGTCCAAGTCTCTGCACTACTTGCACGGACGCCGCGACCCGTTTACAATAGTCCACAGGAACGGGCCGCTCACGACCTCCTCGGGTCGCTGAGAACCGGGTGGTATTCATGAGAAATGGCATCCAAGTTTGAGGCCTACCCGGGGAGCCAAGTTGCTACTAGGTAGTGGTAAATTCAATCTGGCCCACACCATCAGGTGAAGGAGAGGGGCTTCCTTGAGCTCGAGGCTGTTTTTCATACTGGCCGCTGGGCTTCTGCGCTCTCAGCCTGTGCTAGGCCTTCAGAGGCTCAGTTCACTATGAGCACGAGGACAGGCCAGGTCCCGTTGACGGTGCAGTTTACGAACCTCTCGGAGAATGCGGATACATATCAATGGGACTTTGGCGACGGTACTGCGAGCCCCGAGGAAGCGCCGTCTCACATTTACACCACAGCTGGCACCCATACCGTTACCCTTACAGCCATCAAAGAAGGGGAGCCACTCGAAACCAGCGTAGTAACCCAGACAGTCACAGTGGAGCCTGGCCCGCTGCACCGAATTGAAGTCTCTCCTCCGGAGGTGAGTCTGAAGATCGGTGCCACCCAACAGTTCCTTGCCCAGGCCTTTGACCGCTACGACAATGAAATCACCGGTCTGGCCGTGCAGTGGACTAGCACCGATGAAGGAACCATTTCTGAAACGGGTTCCTTCCAAGCTTCTACAAAAGCCGGCGTATTTGAAGAAGGGGTGACTGCGGCAGCCTCGTTCAAGGGCGTCATCAGAACGGGGAGGGCTACGGTGACCGTCAATCCCGATCCGCTGGACCATATCGAGCTTACGCCCCTTGTCCTCATTCTGGATATAGAGGAACAACAGCAGCTAGCAGTGGGCGCCTTCGACAAATATAACAACGTCACCGAAGAAGTCGCCGTCTCATGGGCTGTCCTCACGGGTGGCGGCGCGATTGACACAGAGAGCCGTTTCATTGCGGGATCGGAACCAGGAACCTTTAACGACGCCGTTCAAGTGACCGTGACACAGGACCAGATTACTGAGCGGGCGACGGCAACTGTCCTCGTGAAGCCTGAACCGCTTCCGCCATACTCTGCCACCGCAAAGCTTGCGCGCATAGATCTGGAAACCGCCCCCCTCGCGAGGCCTCGCAGTATATCTATTTCAGCCGAGGTTCCCTCGGAGGTTACTACTGCACCCGAGTCCGTGGAAGGCAAAATATTCTTTGGCAGGCTCACCTTCGGGGAGAGTACTGTAATCCCGGTAGCCATTGACGCGATCAGCGATCAAGAGGCCCGGGTGTTCCTCGATGTGAATCAGAATGGTGACCTCACCGATGACGCAACGTTCCTCTGGTGCTATGGCTCCGAGTGTCCTACGCTCACCACCCGGGTAGCTATCCAAGTAGCCTATAGCACTGGCTCCAAACTTTACAGATTCGGATTCTGCGTAGCATCTAGAGATCCCCCCTGGGTTTTCCCTTTGGGGTGGGGAGGCCTCGATGGGAACCATAGACCTCAGAGGCAGGCGGAAAATCATGCTTGTGGACGGGAATTTAAACGGCCTATTCGATGATGTGGCCAGGGTATCCTATTTGACGGATTACGTGGTTGTGGACCTCAATGGGGACGGCCGCCTGGAGACATGCATTGGGTGTGATGAGACGTTTCTCTTGAACCAGGTCTTTAGTGTAGGGGGAGAGCCCTTCAAGGTAGGATCCGTGTCCCCGGACGGAGAGTTGGTGACGGTACAGCGGGGGAAGTGGGGGGTTCTCACGGGTACTGTTGAAAGCTTTTCAGCGGGTCTCCCCATAGCAGGAGCACATATCGTCATCGAAGGGGAACACGGCGTCGCCGGTGAAGTTGTCACTGACGCTAATGGGAATTTCGCGATATCTTTGCTAGAGGGCGGCGGCGACGTTTACAGGTTAACCGTGGGGGCATGGGGGTATAGGAATCGAACGTCTCGCAGTGAATATCAGGACCTACGGCCAGTTACGGTTACGCCAGACCGAATCGTGCCTATCCGAATAGTACTGGAGCCCGCCTTGTGCGGAGGGACAATTGAAGGGTGCAGGAGTGCAACAATAGTCGGTGGTTATCCCTTTGATTTAGACACAGGGACCTTCTTCGAGGGGGCGGACTTTTTTTGGGATTTTTGGACTACGAACCCGTACCTAAGCCCGCAGAACGGAGCCAAGTTCGCGGTTTTCGGTGCGGTGGAGTACGACTCAATAACCCTGGAACATTTGCAGACAGCTGTCTATTCAACCAAACAGATCGCAGCCAGCACTACCAACAACCTGATACCAGCGGGCACAGTACTTGGCGTTATAACCAGTCAAGGAAGATACGCGAAGCTAAGAATTGACGAATATGGTAGGGATCTTTAGATAACTTGGACAGTTTATCCTTAGCTTCCTAGCTGCTCAGCTGGCCCTATATTGTGCGTTCGTTGCAATCGGCCGTGGTATGGCTTCAGAGGAGGCATATACATGGGTAGTAGCCGAGCTTAAGGCTGAGCGGGCCTGGGTCACCAAGGAGCTGGAGCGCCAGAAGAAGTCCTTGGAGGATGCTCAGCGCATCATCCTCAGCATGGACGCCATAAAGACTCTATACCCGAAGATGGTTGAGAGGATAAACAGGGCTAACTTTGAGGATAAGCAATTCGTGCTGGAATGCCTAGATGCCCAGATTACTGTAGGCCCATCTGGTGTAACCGTGTCCTTAGCCGTGCCAGAAAAGGTTATGTCCCCGGTGTCCAACCCATCGGGGTGGGCTGGGTGGGAAGACAAATGGTGCGTTTGCGGACTGTGAGCGAAGACTCTAAAAGAAATAGATTAAGCGGATTGAACACTACAGAAAGGGGCAGACGATGATAAAGCTAAATGAAAAGGGGCTTGTACCTGCCATTGCCCAGGACGCACAGAGCGGTGAGGTTCTTATGCTGGGTTATATGGACGAGGAGGCCCTGAAGAGGACCTTATCCAGCGGGCAGGCGTGGTTCTACAGCAGGAGCCGCAGCGAGCTTTGGCACAAGGGGGCCACTTCAGGAAGCTACCTCAATCTTCGCTCCATCCTTATCGACTGCGATGAGGATACTATACTTCTCAAGGTGGAGCCCACCGGCCCAGTCTGCCACACCGGAAACAAGAGCTGCTTCTTTCAGGAGCTTTCGGAGGATAAACTCCAGTTCGACACCACCGCCATAGAGGTGATAAACGAGCTATTTGATGTCATACGGGAGCGACAGATAAATAGGCCGGAGGGAAGCTATGTGGCCTCCCTTTTTGAGGAGGGACTGGACAAGATAGGGAAGAAGGTGATCGAGGAGGCTGGGGAGGTGGTGATAGCGGCCAAGAATGGGCAGGGTGAACAGACAGTTAGCGAGGTGGCTGATCTTTGGTTCCACTCCATGGTCCTTCTCGCCGCCTCGGGACTCAGGCTCGAGGATGTCTGGGCTGAGCTGCGCAGGAGAAGAAAATAGCTTGCCTATCAACTTCCACCGGCGGCCTCCTCTTCCACTAACATGCTTTTTTCCTTCACTGGGCCTTCTCTGCTCACCTCGCCAGTTTGGTCGGCCCTGATGGCTTCGTTGAGGGCACATATGGCCACCTCTATCTGACTGTCGTCGGGCTTGCGAGTAGTCAGGGCTTGGAGCGCCAGGCTGGGAGAGAGGACTATACGCAAAAACCAGTTCCTGGGGTGGGCCCCGTGGAATCGGACTATCTCATAGGCTATTGCTGCTATAACCGGCATCAGTGCTATTCGGGACACGATGCGTAGCCACAGGTCAGGGCGGCCCAAGGCGGAAAAGAGCATTATAGATATCACGACGACAAGCAGAAGGAAGGCGGTGCCGCATCTGGCGTGAGCGGTGCTGTATCTCTGTACCGAGGCTACCTCCAAGGGGGCCTCGTCCTCGTGGGCATGAATGGTCATGTGCTCGGCGCCGTGGTAGGCGAAGACCCGGCGAATATCGGGCATTAAGCCAATGCCCGATAAGTAGAGCAGGAACATAAACAGTCGTATGACCCCTTCGATGAAGTTGCTTAAAAGGTCCGAGCTTATGTAAGGGTCCAGCCAGGTCTGAATAAAGATGGGCAGCACGACAAAGATGCCTATAGCCAGGGTCATGCTAAAGGCTAGGGTGCCCCACACTAGGGGAGCAGGTATGGACTCCCCCTCCTTCTCTTCCACCGCCATGTTGGCCGAACGGATCAGGGCTCGAGTGCCCAGGGTGAGCATCTCCACCAGGACGATGACCCCTCTAAGGAGAGGAATCCGTCTGAGGCGGCCGGTAAAAAGGGCTTTCAGAGGCTCGGTGTGAAGGGCCACCTCTCCATTGGGGCGGCGCACCGCCATTGACATGTGCTTCTGGCCCCTTATCATCACCCCCTCTATAACCGCCTGGCCTCCGTAGATAGGCTTTTTAGCCAACTCGCCTCCTCGCAATCAAAAAGGGAGCTAATAGCTCCCCCTAGTTCAACTCACCCGATTGTATTTTATGCTGGCGCTCCCCTAATTAGTGTAAAGCAGCCCACCCCTTCAAGGGCAGCCCATGTTACCGGGGCTGCTACTCCAGCTTATACCGCTTCTTAAAGCGCTCTACCCGTCCTTGGGTGTCCACTATTCTCTGTTCCCCTCCGTAGAAGGGATGACAGTTGCTGCATAATTCGACTTTAAGAGCAGACTTGGTGGAGCCTACGATGAAGGTGCTGCCGCAAGACGTGCAGGTTATAGTTGCTTGCATATATTGGGGATGGATGTCCTTTTTCATGGCTTCCCTTAAG
>JAZGDP010000073.1:0-11684 GCA_036477885.1 Dehalococcoidia bacterium | reverse complement strand
GAGGCTTGAGATGGTGCGGGAGAGGTGCCCGGATGTAGCCATAGTGCTATTGTCGGCCTACTATGATGTAAAAGGGCTCAAGGCGCTGCGGGAGTTTTCGAGGGGAGCGTCGGTGGGGTGTGCCTATCTACTAAAGCACACCATAGATACAGTGGAGCAGTTAACGCAGGTGATCTACTCGGTAGCGGAGGGGAGGATCATCCTTGATCCTACGGTGATGGAGGGGTTTATAGGAACAACGGACTCTGGGGGCAGCTTTCTGAGGGAGCTATCGCCGCGGGAGGTGGAGGTACTGAGCTGGATGGCCAAGGGGTATCGCAATGCCACCATAGCCGAGGTTTTGTGTCTTGAATCCAAGACGGTGGAGCGGCATATCAACAATATCTACAGCAAACTGAGTGGGAGTTGTCCGGCATCCAGACATACGCGAGTGCATGCTGTAACGCTGTATCTCAGGGCCACGGGGCGATTGCCTGCCGAGGACTTCTCTCAGGAGTGATGGGGGGCTATCATAACATACACCCACAAGGAAGCCATCAGCCCTGTGATATTCCATACAATAACGGCCAGGTTCCATTGTTTAACTAGTCCCGCGCTAAGAATTGGGCTATTTTACCTGGTAAATTTAGTGCAACTGCATCATGTCTTTTTCCTCCGGTGCAAGGATAATTGAAAATTGGGGTTCATAATCACCCCTTTCTAGGGAAAGGGCCCCGCCACCTCCTCTGGCGGGGCCTTTTCCTTAGAACACCACAAGCAGATATATTCCTCCATAACCTATCTTGATTCCCATGATATACCCAAGGCATCCGCCTTCTCGGACTCTACTAGCCGATGTCGTCCTCTTCTGTAGCAATTGTTGGTTTCTTGACTAACCTCGTCTTGCCCTATCCCTCCTAACTGCCTTGGGCCTACAGCAGGGAAAATCCTCCAGCGAAGAACCGAATCTCAACGATTTTTTACCGGAACGCAATGGCTTTTAACTTTTAAAGATGCCTCTGCTGCGTACTATGACTGTAGGCATTATTACTCAAGGGAGGTGTCAGGAAGTCATATAAACGTCATAAAACTAGCCCTTTCCTTCTGGTAGTGGCGACGCAGGGTTTTTATTTGGGCACTTGAGCCCTGTCGAGCGAGTAGTGCAACCGACCTCTGAGGTCGGTTTTTTTATTTTCTCTCAACCCATATCGCCAAACTTGTGTGAGGGCATGTTCATGTGGACGTTGACATTAGTGAAGATGTCTATAATAGGGATAACTGCCCTGATTATTGCTCTCCTGCCAACGGTTACTGGTTCAGCGGAGCTACAAAGTGAGGTGCAAGAAGCAGGCATATTACTGTGGCACTTAGATCATCAGGTCTTCCAGGAGCTTTCTGAGGTAGATAGAATTGTGTTTACGCCTGAGACGGGCTCGGCGACGGCAAGAGCCTACCCTTGGGAAGGCACAATTCGCTGGTTAAAACCGCCAAGGGGTGTATGCCACACAGCTGGGATCCTTGCCCATGAGGCTAAACACTTCACCCAGTGGCGTGAGGGCAGAGCGCTTGATGAGCAGGAGGCGGAACTCAGCCGGGCCCTGATCCTACAGAAGTGCTGGCTTCTAACATACCTGCCAACGGTTACTGGTTCAGCGGAGCTACAAAGTGAGGTGCAAGAAGCAGGCATATTACTGTGGCACTTGGATCGTCAGGTCTTCCAGGAGCTTTCTAAGGTAGATAGAATTGTGTTTACGCTTGAGACGGGCTCCACGACAGCAAAAGTCTACCCTTGGGAAGGCACAATTCGCTGGCTAAAATCGCCAAGGGATATATGCCACACAGCTGGGATCCTTGCCCAGGGGGCTAAACACTTCACCCAGTGGCGTGAGGGTAGAGCGCTTGATGAGCAGGAGGCGGAAATCAGCCGGGCCCTGATCCTACAGAAGTGCAGGCTTCAAGCAAACCTTATGTGATGAAGAAGAGGATGGCCTTTGGGCCTTAAAACCGACCAGGACCCGCCGAAAGTGAATCATCCTTTGTGCCATCTTCACTGTTAATGTCTCTAAATTGCAGTGATAAAACGGGGCGTAGCCTGACCCTAGTACCGACGCTTCTCCTTCCCGATAAGGAGCTCAAAGGCTCTGTGAGCGCCTTGACAAAGTCAGCAACTTGAGTTATAAAATATAGGACAATTGAATATAGATCTCCATAGGTAAAGACGAAGAAGGGGAGAAGTAGGTTAGACAAAACCGATTACAGAGAGCCGGCAGTGGTGGAAGGTCGGCATCGGAGTCTAACTGAAGTGCGTTCTGGAGTCGCTGGCCGAAAATAGAGAGTAGGCTAAGACGGGTGCTCCCGTTATAGGGCTAGAGTATTAAAGGCACAAATAGCCGGCGTACTCGATAGAGGCCCTGGGAAACCAGGGTAAAGTAAGGTGGAACCGTGAGAACACCTCACCCTTATGTGAGGTGTTTTTTATTGGGGGAAAATCAATTCATATAAACATTCAGGGCACAGCACCGCTTTGTGTGAGGAACCAGGGAGAGGAGGTTGGCCCTAATGACCATCCGTCAGCACAACACGACGATACTACATGACCCGACGATAGAGGAGAAGGCCAAGTTTGACTACTCCAAGGGGGTTATTCCTTACATCCCCGAGGAGATAGATGACTTTGGGACGGAGGTCACCCATTTCCTCAATGGAGAGTGGGAGAGCGAGATGGCTTTCATAGCCTACCGATTGCTCCAGGGGGTGTATGGACAGCGCCAGCCCAACGTCCAGATGTTCCGCATCAAGATCCCCTTTGGGGGCCTCACCGCCGACGAACTGGAGGTGGTGGGCCGGGTGGTGGAGCAGTATGCCCCCCTCAAGAAGGGCCATGTAACCACCCGGGAGAATATTCAGGTGCATTTCGTCAAGCTGGAGGACACTCCCACTATCTTGCACCTCCTGGGAGAGGTGGGACTGACCACCCGGGAGGCCTGTGGAAATACGGTACGCAACGTGGTGGGTTGCCCTCTGGCGGGAGTGACACCCGACGAGCCTTTCTATGTGAGCCCCTACCTGGCGGCCTTCGCCAGGTGGTTTGTTCGCCACCCCTACAGCCAGAAGATGCCCCGGAAGTTCAAGGTCGCCTTTGCCAGCTGCGCCAATGATTGCGTCGTTACCGCCATCCATGACCTGGCCTTCATCCCACGCATCCAGGTGGATCAGGAGGGTGTACCGCGGCGAGGCTTCCAGATGCTGGCCGGCGGCGGCACCTCCATCATGGCTCGCATGGCCTACACCCTGTACGACTTCGTACCGGTGGAGGAGTACCTCAAGATCAGCGAGGCCATCATCCGCATCTTCAATCGCACCGACGAGCTCCGCAAGAACCGCATGAAGGCCCGAATTAAGTTCTACATCGACCGTGTTGGTATTGACGCCTTCCGAGAGGAAGTGGAGGAGGAGCTGAGCAAGAAGTGGGCTAAGAAGTCCTTCGATCCCACTCCCTTGATGGCCCTCCCCGACGAGCACTTGGACGCGCCACCCCCTCCGGTGAAGTCCGGCGACGGCCACCACGACCCGGCGTTCCAGCGCTGGCTGGAGACCAACGTTCGGCCTCAGAAGCAAGAGGGGTATAACATCGTATGGGTGAAGCTGCCTCTCGGTGACATCCAGGCCCATCAGTTTCCTGTACTGGCCCGCATCGCCCGAAACTACGCTGGTAGCCGCGTTCGCACCAACACGGAGCAGAACCTGGTATACCGCTGGGTCCCCGAAGGTTATCTCTACGACTTCTGGCAGGAGCTCCAGGAAGTGGGGCTGGGGGATGCTGGGGTTCAAGAGATCACCGACGTGCTATCCTGCCCCGGCACCGATAGCTGCAAGCTGGGCATCACCTCCTCCATGGGCCTGGGCCAGGCCCTGCGGGAGACCTTGACAGAGATGGCCATCGAAGACCCTCTGGTGAAGTCGCTGCATATCAAGGTCAGCGGCTGCCCCAACGGGTGTGCCCGCCACCACATCGCCAACATTGGGTTCCAAGGTGCTGCCACCAAGGGCGATGGCAATCAAGTGCCCGCCTACGAGATGTTCATAGGTGGCAGCTATGACAACGGCGATCCCGCCCGATTCGGCCAGCGCATCAAGAACAAGGTAGCCGCTAAACGGGTACCGCAGCTGGTGCGTAGCATCGTCCAGCTCTACCAGGAGCAGCGCCAAGAGGGCGAGCCCTTCAACCAGTTCGTGGACCGGGTGGGCAAGGAGCCTTTCGAAACCCTCACCGCCCAGTATAAGGAGGTGGGCCCGCTGAACCGGGAGAACATCGACACCTATATGGACTGGAGCAAAACCCTTCTGTTCAAGGTGGAACGGGGTGAGGGGGAGTGCGCTATATAAAGCCGCCAGGCCCTTCCCTGGAGAGTGAATGGGAACCCCGTGTCCATAAGCCGTAAACGCGCCCAGGACTACGCCGAGGAGGTCCTGGCCAGGCCCCGCAGCGACCTTGCCGTTACCCTGAGGAGGGGCAAGGGAGGGGTTACCCTTCTTTACCGGGGACGAGCGGTTACCAAATGTCATGCTTCTCGAGTTGGCGTCATGCAGGCCGCCTGCATGGCCCAGGCTCTGGGCGTGGAGTTGCCGCCCTTGGGCCGCAAAGTTACCACAAGGATCCCCGGGGGCGTTCTCTACCGTGCCGTCGCCATCTCCAGCCTCGACCTGCGTCGTCCGGAGGCCCGGCGAGTACTGGCACATCTGCTGATGACGGCCCAGATGCAGCGCACCATCATGGGCGGCCCTGGGGCGTAGAGTATTAGAGGGCCTGCTACAGCTAGTAGAGAGTCCTAGCCTATGAAGCTTCCAGGGTGTGAAGCATCCTGAGGCTTTCCTGGGCGGGGGGGAAGGGATTTAAACGCCAGGAGAATTTGCCGACTACTAGCTGTGCCTTTTTAGAAAAGGCCATAGCTGTGCGGTGCTTGTATGAGGTTATCATCCTCCCCTAAATAGGGATAAGACCTCTTGAGCCGCCTCGTAATTCCTAGCTCCTCCTTTTCGGACCGGGGGAATAAGATATACGGTTTTAATGCCGTGCTCTACAAAATGGTGGAGAAGCTCCAGGGCTATATCCGTCCCTGGCCTACCTCTGTCCAAGTCCCGCAGAATTTTTTCGGGAACAGTGCCAAAGATCACTCCTTCTTTCTCTAGCATCTGTACGCTGCAAAAAAGGGGTCGGGAAAGCTCATCGTGGGCTATGTCCTGGTAAAGCTTCCTAAACCGCTCTATCTGCTCTATGCTGTAAACAGATTGAGCGAGAAAAAAATCTGCCCCCGCCAGATATTTTTCATAGGCTAACCTAGCCTCGGCCTCCATGCCTTTGCCTACATCTATAACCGCACCTATGCAGAAGCTGGTTCGGGTGGTGAGCTTAAGGCCCTTGTAGTCCGTGCCGTCATTCATAGATTTTATGGATTTTATTAACTGAGTGGGGGTGAAATCACTGACCTCTTTTACCTTAGAGAGCTCTCGCTGAGTGAACTTGTCCCCTTGCAGCACCACCACATTCTCCAGCCCCAGGGATGCGGCGCCCAACAGATGGCTCTGTAGGGCCAGTTTATTGGTGTCCCTGGTGGATAGGATGAATATAACATCCCTTTTGGTATACTGCCTTATGGTGTAGGCAGCAACGGCCGAGTCCATTCTTACCGACTTGCCGGGGTTATAGACTACACAGATGAAGTCTACCTCCAGGCTATTTGCTTGCTCCAGGTAGCCTGAGTCAGCGCCTCTAGGGGGTGAAAAATCGCAGATGAAGGTCACCCTTCCTTTAGAGGCGTTGGCGGAAACCTTTTCCGTTATGGTTGTCACGTCTTTTTCCTTGAATAGCTGCTTACTTAAGGCCTGTTAAATTATCCTAACACACCCTGCTCAATAGCAAACTGGGAAGCAATAGTTTACCCTAGCTAAAGATTTTTGCCTTTCTGGCCCTTGGGAAAATTCGACTTCCTTTAAACAACCGAAAAAACCGGAGTATAATGACGCCATGAGACGTTTGCTAGTTGTCGCTGTTGGGCTGGTTATTGGGGCGTTGGTTTTTAGTGCCTGCGGAGGTGGCGAGGTGCTAACGCCTACATCTACTGCTGCCCCTACGCCCACACCTACTCCTACCCCTACGCCCCATCCTGGTGCTGTTTTGCCTGAGCTGGTGAAAGTAGCCGACCTCCCTGGCGGTGACATTGTTGACCTCGCCTTTGCGGCAAGCAAACCCAACGTAGTGTACCTGGCCTCATTCACCAACGCCATGGGGATCTGGCGCAGCGATGACGCTGGCGAGACCTGGCGGCAGGTTTTGGCTGACTCTGCCGCTGGTGGCCCCGCCCACATCCACAGGATTGCAGTCCACCCCACTGACCCCGATGTGGTCCTCATAGCCGGTCCCCGTAACCTCATCAAGATGGTGATGGCAGAGGGTGGCGTACAGTGGAAGAGCGTGTATCCGCCGGTGGTGCCCGCGGAGGATCCAACCATACATATGTTTGCCCCGGCCTTCAGTCCCTCAATGCCCAGTGTGGCCTATGTGGCTCATAAACAAGGCAACATCCTCAAAAGCACCGATGGCGGAGACACCTGGCAGGCAGTGTCCCGGATAGAGTCCGAGGGGCGAATCGCCTCAATAGCCGTGGACCCTCGCCGGCCGGATACAGTCTACGTCGGGGCAGGGGTTACCGTGTTCAAGTCCACTGACGGTGGCGGGGAGTGGCAGCCAGTGTTAGCCCAAGGCACGGACGGGGCACCCTCCGATTTTGCCATCTCCCCCGCGTCTTCGGACGTGGTGTTCGCCGCTACGCCAGGTGGGCTCTTCAAGACCTCCGATGGTGGAGCCACTTGGCGCCGCACGCTTGACCATAAGGCCCACTCGGTGCAGGTGGCTCCCAGTGACTCCCGTGTCGTTTACGCCGGAACCCCTGAGGGGGTATTCAAGAGCAGTGACGGCGGCGAGACCTGGGTTCCTCACACCACCGGGATGGATTACATCAATGTCGGCCCACTGGCCGTGCATCCCACGGACCCGAACACGGTTATTGCCGGAAGCAACATCAATCTGTGGACTCGTTACGGCGGTCCCTTCCCAGCTTCCACCCAAGGGGAGGGGATCTACAAAACTACTGACGGAGGCATCTCGTGGGTAAGAAAGGGGAATGAATTTATTGACGTGGATGTTATTGAGGTGGCAGTGGACCCCGACAATCCCGACGTGGTCTATGTGGGCACTCGATGTTCTCGAGGCCTCTACCGGAGTGTGGATGGAGGCGCCTCCTGGGCTGTCCGTGCTACCGACCATCAGAAGACTACCCACTACACCATGCGCCTTGCCGTGACCATGGACTCCGTCCTGTGGCTGACGAGTAGCTATGGCATGGACTGGAGCTCCGATGGAGGGCAGACCTTGCAAGCCACCCTGGACAAGCAGAGACGGCACTTCCACGGTATCGCCATTTCCCCTCACGACCCTCGGCTGATGTTTGTGGGCACGGTTTCGCAGGGGTTTGATCCGCTTCAGGTTCAGGCAACGTATTACCCCGGTGCCCGGATCCTGCGTAGCACCGATGGCGGGCGCACCTGGCTGGAGGTGGGGGAGGGCTTCCCCAGCGGGGCTGACACTGCCATAGAGGACTTCGCCTTTGACCCCTTTGACCCCGAAGTTATCTACGCGTCCACATCCACCCATCACCGCATCACGGGTGTACTCTCCGACACATTGGGCATCTACAAGAGCAGTGACGGGGGACAGACCTGGACGCCGGCTAACACAGGCCTGGCCGACAAGAACGTGCACTCCATCGTGGCCAGCCCAGTCAAGGAAGGTCTCCTCTACGCGGGGACGACGACCGGTGTATTCCGCTCTACCGACGGTGGCGGCACTTGGGTGTACATCGGCTTGAGCGAGCACGTTCATCGCCTGCTCATCGATCCGGCAGAGCCTAGCTTCCTCTATGCTGGAACTGATAACGGCCTCTTCTGGAGCTTCAATGGAGGCGACACCTGGCAGAGGCTGGAGTCGGTGCCCGCTAAGCCTGTCACCGGGCTGGCTATGGATGCCCAGGGCAGGGTGCTCTACGCAGCGGTTAACACCGTGGGGGTCTTTAAGGGCGTAAAACCCTAGGACGGGTCCAGCGACCCGAAGGACTCTTGAACTTTCCCGACGTGCCCTTCTGGAAAATTCGACCGCCTTTTAACAACCGATGAAACGGCAGTATAATGACGCCATGAGACGTTTGCTAGTTGCCGCTGTTGGGCTGGTTATTGCGGCGTTGGTTTTTAGTGCCTGCGGAGGTGGCGAGGTGCTAACGCCTACATCTACTGCTGCCCCTACGCCCACTCCGACTCCTGCGCCAACACGAGAGTCAATTCCTACTGCGACTCCCACACCTACTCCTACCCCTACGCCCCATCCTGGTGCTGTTTTGCCTGAGCTGGTGAAAGTAGCCGACCCCCCTGGTGGGGACATCGTGGAGCTCTCCTTTGCCCCCAGCAATCCCGACGTGGTATACCTGCTCTCGCAGAACCCGCCAATGGGTGCCTGGCGTAGCGGCGATGCCGGAGAGACCTGGCGGCAGGTTCTATCTGACATGAAGGACGGAACCGGACACACGACTAGTATGGCGGTGCATCCTGCTGACCCTGCCGTGGTCCTCGTGGGCGACAAGAACTTCGGCATCATCAAGACGGTAAACGGAGGCCTCCAGTGGAAGCGAGTGCACCCGGCCCCGGCGTGGGTGCTCTCTGCCAAGGGGGAACTCCCACCCCGCACGGAAATGGAAGTGCCCGCCCTGGCCTTCAGTCCCTCAATGCCCAGCATTGCCTACGCCGCTGACAAACAGGGCAACATCCTCAAAAGCACCGACGGTGGGGATACTTGGCAGGTAATATCCCAGATAGAGTCCGAGCCCAGCTCCTTGGCTGTGGACTCTCGTAGCCCAGATATGGTCTACGCCGGGGCAGGGGGTGGGGTGTTCAAGTCCACCGACGGTGGCTGGAAATGGCAGAAAGTGTCACCGGATGGCGTGCTGGACATCTCCATCGCTTCCGAGGCCCCCGATCTGCTCTTCGCCGCCTCTCCGTGGGCAGGAGTGTTCAAGAGCTCCGACGGGGGGACAACCTGGCGCTCCGTGCTGGACCTTCACGCCCACTCGGTGCAGGTGGCCCCCAGCGACCCGCACCTGGTTTATGCAGGCACCCTTTCTGGAGTGTTCAAGAGCGACGATGGCGGGGAAACCTGGCTGCCCTCCAGCAATGGGATGGAGTACCTGAGTGTGGGCCGCCTGACAGTGCATCCCATGGATCCCAACACGGTACTTGCTGGAAGCCATATGCCCCTGTCGGAGTCTCACGGCGATCCCTTCCCAGCTTCCACCAAAGGGGAGGGGATCTATAAAACCACCGATGGGGGCCTCTCCTGGGCGAAAACGGTGATTGGCTTTGTCGATACGGACCCTGTAGCCGTAGCCGTAAGCCCCAACAATCCCAACTTGGTTTATGTGGGCACCCGGTGCTCTCGGGGCCTCTACCGGAGTGAGGATGGAGGTGCCTCCTGGACTGTTCTTGCTAACGGCCCTCGCTACGCGGCCCACTACACCATGCGGATCGCTATAGCCGCGGACTCCGTCCTCTGGCTGACAGGCGGTTATGGTATGGCCTGGACGATCGACGGAGGGCAGACGTGGCAATCTCCCTTGACCGAGGAGAAGCGGCAATGGCGACACTTCCACGGCATCGGAATCTCCCCTCATGACCCACAAGTGATCTTCGTGGGCACTGCTGGGTACGGTCCTTTCGAACCAACGGTTTACCTAGGCGCCCGCATCCTGCGCAGCACCGACGGTGGCCGTTCCTGGCAAGAGGTGGGGAGTGGATTTCCCAGCGGGACTGACACCGGAATCCACGACATCGCCTTTGACCCCTTCAACCCCGAAGTCGTCTACGTGGCCACAACCAGCCACGGGTTAACTGAAGAATACTCCACCACGGTGGGTATCTACAAGAGCGCTGATGGGGGCGAAACCTGGATGCCCGTCAACACGGGCCTGGGCAGCCTGGACGTGCACGCCATTGTACCCAGCCCAGCCAGGGCTGGGCTCTTGTACGCAGGGGGCCACGACGGCGTGTATCGCTCCACGGACGGCGGACGCCTCTGGGCGCCGATCAGTTTCGGGGAAAGGGTCTGGAGCCTGGTGATCGATCCCGCAGAGCCCCGCTCCCTTTACGCTGGAACGGATCACGGCCTCTTCTGGAGCTTCGACGGAGGCGACACCTGGCAGAGGCTTGAGTCGGTACCTGCAAGACGCGTCACCGGGCTAGCTATGGATGCCAGCGGGAAGGTGCTGTACGCAGCGGTGAACCGTGTAGGCATCTTCAAAGGGGTGAAAAGGTAGCAGAAAGAGGGGATTCTGAAAGGACAGTAGCTGATAATTAAAAGATGCCTCGGCTTAATGAGAAAAATTGGCTAGAGGGCTTCTATCCTTTGCTTTTGCTCCTCCAGGGCTTTTTCATACTGAGCGTTCAGAGAGGCTAGAAACTTGCGCCATTCCTCTTGAAACTGGGGGTGCATCTCCACATCTATGCGTGCAGTGACACCCGTCTGCTGCTCCACCATCTTTCGAGTGTCATTAATCTTCATCTCGAACTGCTGCTTTAGTTGAGCGTAATTCTGCTGCACAGCCTGTTGGTAATAATCGAATAGATTCTCTATCTGTCCCAGGATCTCTTGGACCGCTGCCTTATTAGCGGCCTTTAAGGCTAAGATCCCCTCTATGGCTCTGCGGCTATTTTCCTCGGCGGACTCGCTTATGGGCAAGATTATGTTTCTAAGGAGGGTCTCCTGTAGCCCCTCCATGAGATATGCCTTAATGTCTTCACTGTAGCCGCTGAGCTCAGAGGCGAAGTTGGTGATCTGGTTTTTAAGGAATTTGGCGGCAAGGATATTCCCCTCAGGCACATACTTCATCCGCTTAAGCTCCTCAGGGGATGCTTTCTCCAACTTTTCCACCCTCTCCATGGCCTTTTCAAAGGCGCTCTTTATTTCCCCCATATCCTTTCTCCTCAAGGTTATGGTAATTAGCTCATGAATGAGCAGGTTGATGGACTACCCGTAAAGGCTGATGACCTCTATTTCTCAACATCATCTGGCGAAGCACCCAACCTTCATGATTATCATCATAAACAATCTTGGCCCGCCGAGGCAAAGAGTTTCACATCTCCTTTTACTCTTCCGTTATAGTGGCCTCGCTGAGCTCTTTACCTATGACTCTCGTCTCCTTTGGTTTTGTTGGAAGCCTTCCTCAGCTCTTGCAGTCTTCGTAGCAGCTCCTTCTCTTCCTCACTGAGGTCTGTTGGGGTTACTACCTTTATGACTACGTACTCGTCGCCCCTGCCCTGGCCATTGAGATGAGGCATACCCTTGCCTACTAATCTAAATACGCTATCAGTCGGAGACCCTTCCGGGAGATCCAGAGACAGGCTCTCATACAAGCCTGGCACCTGCACCTGCCCTCCTAGAGCGGCCTGAGAAAAGCTTACCTCGTGTTCTACATACACATCGTCTCCACGCCTTTGAAAAACGGGATGTTCTTCTACATGGAGAACTACGTATAAGTCGCCCGGGATGGCTCCTGCTCCCCCTGATTCCCCGGCCTCCTCTCTACGTATACCATGGCCGCTATCTG
>JAZGDP010000072.1:0-2051 GCA_036477885.1 Dehalococcoidia bacterium | reverse complement strand
AAATTTGAGGTAGTGGGGTTGGGAGCGGGACGGAACGTAGGCCTGCTGGCCCAGCAGGTTAGTGAGTTTCGCCCTGCGCTGGTATATTGCTGCCCGGATGAACCCAATGATTGGGCTCCCCCAGACTCGACCTGTCAGGCGGTATCCCTGGAAGAGATGGCCCAGCACCACGATGTGGACGTAGTGATGGTGGCTACTGTAGGAAAGGCGGGACTGATCCCCACCCTCGCCGCCATTCATGCAGGGAAAACCGTTGCCCTGGCCAACAAAGAGGTGATGATAATGGCAGGGGAGCTCATCACCACTGAGGCACGACGTAACGAAGTGGCTGTGCTCCCCGTGGATAGCGAGCCTAATGCCATCTGGCAGTGTATGAGGGGGGAGGAGAACGATCCTGCTCGAATCATCATCACTGCCTCCGGCGGCCCTTTTCGAAAGCTTCCCCTGGAGCAGATGGGACAGGTAAACCCCGAGGAAGCCCTTCGGCATCCAACATGGAGTATGGGCAAGAAGATAACCATAGATTCCGCCACCCTCATGAACAAAGGCATGGAGGTAATAGAGGCCCATTGGCTCTTTAACATCCCCTACGATCGCATAGAGGTAGTCATACATCCCCAGAGCCTGATTCACTCTATGGTGGAGTTCGCCGATGGCTCCATCAAGGCCCAGATAAGTCATCCGGATATGCGCCTACCCATTCAATACACCCTCTCCTATCCCGAAAGGTGGCCCAATCACACACCCCCACGCCTGGATCTGGTGAGGGCTGGTAGCTTTACCTTCGATAGCCTAGACTCGGATAGATACCCCTGCTTTCGGCTGGCTCAGGAAGCAGGAAGGAGAGGGAGCACCTACACTGCCGTCCTTTGCGGCTCCGACGAAGTGGCGGTGGAGTCCTTCCTCAGTCGTAAAATAGGGTTTTTGGATATTGCCAGGTTGGTAGAGAAAGCCCTGGAGCAGCATAACCCTATAGATGAGGCTTCCCTCGATGAGATACTCCAGGCCGATGCCTGGGCCAGGGACTTCACAAAAAGTCAAATTAAAGGCTAACAGATGTCTATCCTCGTAACTGTTGTAACGTTCCTATTACTTCTTAGCGCCCTCATCATAATCCATGAGCTGGGGCATTTTTTCACCGCCCGAGCCGCCGGCGTTAAGGTGCTGGAGTTCGGTTTTGGGTTTCCCCCTCGCCTCTTCGGCATAAAGCGAGGAGAGGTACTCTACAGCCTCAACGCCATTCCCCTAGGGGGCTTCGTGAAGATGCTGGGGGAGGAGGACCCCAGCGATCCCAGGAGTTTGGCCAGCAAGAGCATCCCCATAAGGACCCTGGTTATCTCCGCCGGAGCCCTAATGAACCTTATCCTGGCCATGGCTCTGTTCTCTTTGATCTTTGCGATCCCCCGAGATGTAACCGTGGGACGGCTGATGGTAGATGAGGTAGCTCCAGGGACATCGGTAGCAGCCGCTGGGATTCAGGCAGGAGATATCATCTTGGAATTCAACGGCAGAGATATAGATAACTACGAGGACCTGCTCTTCAATGCAAGGCTGTCCCTCGATAGCGAGTCGTCGCTGGTAGTGGAGGGAGTCAGCGGAAGCCAGGAGGTCACCATCGTGCCCACCCGGAAGGCCAACGCGAGTATCCCTGGAGCAGTGAAGGTAGAGCAGGTCCATCCAGGTTCTCCAGCGGCCTTGGCGGGACTCCAGCCCGGGGATACTATTTTGGAAGCCAACGGCATAGCCATTTACAGCAATGCGGACTTGAGAGAGGTAGTGACAGAGCACTTAGGAGAAGAGACCACCCTGCTGACCGAAGGAGTCCAGGGCACTCGAGAGATAACCCTTGTCCCCCGCATCGATCCCCCCGAGGGCCAGGGAGCCTTGGGTATAACACTCAAACTGGACTACGATCCCTTTATTGCTGGAATAAGATTCAGCAGCGAACTGTTGGATGCTCACATCGAGAGGAGGTCGGAGCCTATTTGGAAGGCTATCCCCCTGGGAATCAAGCGTAGCTGGGAGACACTGGTGCTGTTTAAGAAGGAGGT
>JAZGDP010000071.1:0-12538 GCA_036477885.1 Dehalococcoidia bacterium | reverse complement strand
GGCCTCACCGCCATCAACGCCACCATAGTATTCTGGGAGAGCTTCCAGGAGACCTTGGATAACATAGCCAACTGGCTCGGCTGGTTCGAGGAGTATGGCGATATTCTCACTCAGGTTCGTACCGCGGCCGATATCCACCGGGCCAAGGCCCAGGATAAGGTGGGTATTATCTTCGGTTGGCAGAACGCCACCCCGATAGAGAACAACCTGAAGCGCCTTCGCCTCTTCCACGCCTTAGGAGTGCGCATAATCCAGATAACCTACAACGAGCGCAACCTCCTGGGCAATGGCTGCTATGAGCGGGTAGACGACGGGTTGAGCAACTTCGGGCAGGCCGCAGTGCGGGAGATGAATCGATTGGGCATTCTCATCGACCTTTCCCACGTAGGCGATTGCACCACTCTGGAGACTATTGAACTATCGGAGCAGCCGGTGGCCATCACCCATGCTAATGCTCGCTCCTTTAAGGACCACCCCCGTAACAAGACCGACGAGGCTATTCGACGGATGGCGGAGAAGGGTGGGGTCATTGGCACCAATGCCTTTCCCACCTTCTTGCCCCGGGAGTACGAGTCCACCCTGGAGGACTTGATAGACTCCATAGACTATCTGGTGGGAATAGTGGGCATAGACCATGTGGGGGTGGGCACCGACTTCTGCCAGAGCCAACCCCGTGCCTTCTTCGAGTGGCTCTTCTCTCAGCAAGGCAAAATCCGTCCCAATCCCCTTCCTGTCCCTTATCCCCTGAATTTCCCCGAGGGCCTGGAGACCCCCGACGAATTCTCCAACATCGCCCGAGCCCTGCTGGAGCGAGGATACAGGGCTGAGGATGTCAAAAAGGTGATCGGGGGAAACTGGCTCAGGCTCCTAAGCCAGGTGTGGCAGGAATAGAGGGAGCCTCTATAGGAGGCAAGATTCGCTATCTTGAAATGAGGGATAGCTCTATATGGGAGAGGCTGGCGCTCAGTTGCACAAAAACCCTATCCTCCCACCCGCCGTTCGGCAGGATGTGTCATAGGCTGGCACCACGCCACCGCGAATGAAAAGGGTACCTTTACTCGCCACCCTGAGCCAGTCGAACCTCGAAGCAAGCAATGCCTGTGGGTGTCATTCTGAGCCCACCGCAGGCGGGCGAAGAATCTCACGCTGGAGACCCTTCGCTACGCTCAGGGTGACGTGTAGAGATTGAGGAAGGGTAGGCGAGATGATGTGTTCATGCTTCGACACGCCATCAGCATGGCGTCTAGTTTTTGAGTCTCAGTCGAAGAGTGAAGCCCGCCCAGAAATGCCCTAGGGGCTTTGCCCCCTAAAAACCCCCGGCGGTGGGGAGTGTTTTTGCTGACCGGGGGCAGCGCTCCGGGGTGGGAGGGAATAATACCATTGCGCCGGCCAACCAAAGCGCCTGCCTACACGCGAAGGGGCTTATACAACTAGCTCTATGTGCTAGCCTTACAGCGGATATTCTTTATCACTTTTTCACGCTTAAATAACCCTCTTGATAGGCGGGACTTTTTGGCCTTTCACGAATCGGGAGGGGTTAAAGGCATCGATGGACAGTGAGCTCCTGCCGTCTACGATCAGCTCCGACAGTATCCGCCCCGTTATAGGGCCCAAGGCAAAGCCGTGGCCACTGAAGCCGGCAGCCACAAAGAGACCCTTGGGTTGTTTAACCTCCCCCAATACAGGGATCATGTCCGGGGTGAGGTCCCAGAACCCCGCCCATGTCTTTACAACCCTTAATCCCTTCAGGGATGGCATGAGCCTTGTCATGGCAGATCTCACATCCTCCAGGGCTTTATGGTTCACTTTGGGCTCCATCACCGATCTCAAGGCGCGAGGGCGCTTGCCTCGAGATAGGAAGGGAAGCCTCTCCTCGATGTCCTCCTTCAGATGGCCCAGGCTTAGGTGGAGCTTGATCACGCCCCTGTTTTCCGCCAATCGGGAAAGCCAGATGGAGAGATCCTTCAGGGAGTCCAGCCCGATGTCGTAGTCGAGGGGATACCTATAGCCCGTGCCGAAATAGATGCCTCCGCCGGCCGTCTGCCTGAAGCCGGCGCTATTGGCCATTATCCAGGGCCTGAACTTGGGAGGTACAGGCTCGGTGAGGCCTCCGGAATTGCTTACAACCCTGGTAGGCATGAAGATGCCCAGCTTGCCCAGCAGCTTGGGGGTCCACACGCCGGCGGCACAGAGCACTGCGGAAGTCTCTATTCGCCCCAGGTCTGTATCCAGGCCACTCACCCTTCCACCTTTTAGATCGATGTTGAGCACGGCGCAGTTGGTATACAGTTTGGCCCCGTATTCCTGGGCAGCCCGGGCGAAGGCGCGAGTGGTTTTCTCTGGGTCGGCGTGGCCGTCTTTAGGGGAATACATGGCTGCCAGGAAGTTTCCCACTAAGTCGGGGACCACCTTCCTTACCTCTTGGGGGGATAGTATATTGGAGTTAAGGCCCAAGCTCTGAGTGATCTTCACCGATTCCTCGAATTCCTTGAGGTCCTCCTCGGTCTCGGCCAGGAGCATGTTCCCTCCTTGGATGAAGTCGGTCTCTGCGTTAAGCTCCTGGTCGAGATGCTCCCATATCCTGATGCACTCCATCATGAGGGGTATTTCGGCGGGGTGTCGTCCCTGCTGGCGCACCACCCCCATGTTTCTGCCCGAGGCCTCAAAGGCCACCTCTCCCTTATCCAGAATGACCACCTTGATGCCCCGTTTGGCAAGGTTATAAGCCGTGGCACATCCCGATATGCCGCCGCCTATGATCACAACCTCGGCCTCTTTCTCCAACATCTAAGCTCACCTCCATCGTGCGGCCCTGCCCAGGTTAGGGATTAGGGCAGCCCTGTTAAATCAACTTCTCTGGAGGGTGATAATCCCCCTCAATGAACCGGGAATAGCGAAAGGGCTCAATGGGGAGGGCGGTCTTGCCATCCAAAGCCAGCTCCGACATTATGCGCCCCGTTATAGGCCCTAAAGCGAAGCCGTGACCGCTGAAGCCAGCGCCTATGATAAAACCTCGAGGCCTCTCCACCTTGCCTAAAATAGGAATCAGGTCCGGCGTCAGGTCTATGAGGCCCGACCAGGTGCATACGGTCTTGATGCCCTTTAAGGTGGGCATGAACTCCTCTAGGAGACGGAGGTGTTTATTCACCAATTTATGATTCACCTTGGGCTCCATGCCTGTGCTAAAAGCGAAGGGACTTTTCTTGGTGGGCGAGCCGGGAAGAGTGCGGGCTAAATCCTTTAATAGGTCACTACCAATGTTGACCTTGACCAGGCCTCGGTTTTTAACCAGATTAGGCATCCACAGCCTCAGGTCTCTGAAGGAATCCAGAGTGAAGTCGTAGTCCAGGGGGTCTCTGAAGCCAGAGCAGTAATAGAGGCTGCCGTCCGCCGTCTGTCTGACCCCCAGACGCGGGCCCCAGAGAAAGGTTTTAAAGAGGGGAGGGCGGGGCTCGGTGGCGGCCATGGCGAACCTTCCAACTTTAATGGGCAGTTGGAGACCCACCATGCGAGCCAGCTTGGCACTCCACACACCGGCGACACACACTACGGTGGGGGTCTTAATCTCTCCATCGTCAGTTAGAACGCCACCTATCTTACCCCCTTGGAGCTCTATATTTTGGACTGCGCAGTTTTCATAGATGTGGGCGCCGTGTTCCTGAGCCGCCCGAGCGAAGGCGAGAACGGTTTTCACTGGGTCTGCATGGCCGTCTCTGGGGGAATGCATCGCTGCTAGAAATTCGTTCTCCAGGATGGGCACCAGCTTCCTCACCTCATCAGGGGTTATCATCTTGGAGTCCAGGCCGTAGCTTTGGGATGCCTTGGCCGATTCCTCCATCTCTTCCAGATCCTGGGGGGCCTCGGCCAACCAGACATTTCCCCCCTTGATGAAATCGATCTCGCTTTGAAGCTCTTCAGATAGGTGGCCCCATATATTTATGGACTCCATCATCAAGGGGATTTCACAGGCCTGTCTTCCCTGTTGGCGCACTACACCCATGGTTCTTCCCGAGGCCTCGTCGGCCAACTTACCCTTTTCCAGGAGGACTACCTTCGCACCTCGCTTGGCCAGGTTGTAGGCCGTGGCGCAGCCCGAGATCCCTCCACCTATTACCACTACTTCAGCCTCTTTTTCCATGGTCTGCCCTTCCCTAAATAGCGTTATGCCAATCTCAGCCCTCGTCTTTATAAGCCAGTAGCTGCTGTCCTCTAGCTAAAGGACCTTCATGGATAGTATCCACTTTGCTATATCGCCCTTGCTTAGTAGGTCAAATCCATTTTTGAGACATCTGGACATCTCCCTCGGCAAAACGGGAGTAGCGGAAGGGATGGATACTAAGGGAGGTCTTTCCATCCAGGATTAGCTCGGTCATTAGACGACCCATTATAGGGCCGGGGGCAAAACCGTGGCCGCTCCACCCTACAATAAGGATTAGCCCCTGGGGGCGGTCCACCTTGCCCAAAATTGGTATCATGTCTGGCGTCATGGCCATCTGACCGCCCCACGTCCTGACGATCTTTACATCCTTTAGAGATGGCATTAGCTGATCAAACTTGCTCTTTATCTGCTTCAGCATCTTCCTATCTATCTTGGGCTCCACCCCCGAGCTAAAGGCGAAGGGCCTTTTCCTGGCTGGAGAGCCGGGCAGGGTTCTGGCTATATCTTTAAGCAGGTCTACCCCCACGTTCATCTTTATCTGCTTTCGAAAGGATATCAAAGTAGGCATCCAATGCCTTAGGCTTCTTAGGGCATCGGTGGCCATATCGTAGTTTAGGGGGAGCCTGTACCCTATGGTCAGATATATAGTGCCCCGGGAGGTGGGTCTAAAGCCTCCCAGAGGCCCGAAGACAAAGGGAGTGAACTGGGGAGAGCAAGACTCTGTTTCTATTCCCACAATGCGAGTGGTCTTTATGGGTAGAGATAGTCCCACCATGCGAGCCAGCTTGGCGGACCATATGCCAGTGGCGCAGACCAGGGTGGAGGTTTTTATCTCCCCTCGGTCAGTGATTACCGAACTTATATTACCTCCGGAGACCTCGATTCCCTGAACGGGGGTCTGGGTGTAAATTAGGGCACCATTTTCCTGGGCGGCTCTAGCGAAGGCGTTCACCGTATCGGGGGGGTCGGCGTACCCGTCATCGGGGGTGTACAACCCCCCTTTGATGGGGCCCTCCAGGCCCGGCACAATCTCTTGCAGCTCTTTGGGCGTCTTTAGAGAGTAGCTTTTTAAACCGTAATCCTTGGCCAGTTGGGCCGAGGCTTCAATGGCCTCTACATCATTATCGTTCTCGGCGAGGATAATGGCGCCGCCTCGGGTGAAACCTGTTCGAGCTTGTAGCTCCTCGTCCAACTGGTCCCATAACTTCAGGGATTCACTCATCCAGCATATCTCGGCGGGGAATCTCCGCAGGTTGCGCACCGCTCCCATGGTCCTTCCCGAGGCCTCGTCGGCGATGTTGCCCTTCTCCAGAAGCACCACCTTGGTGCCCCGTTTGGCCAGGTTATAAGCTATGGCGCAGCCGTTGATTCCCCCGCCCACCACCACTACATCGGCCTCTTTTTCTATGGGGGGGCCGATCAACTTATTCCTCCTCCTCCTCTTCCTCGGTGGAAACATCCGACGTCTTTAACGAAGCAAAAGGCAGGTAAACGCTGGCCCTGCCGTGCCCTTCTCTGCTGGGGGAGGGCAGTCCCTCGATGGCTTTTTTCAGATCCGCTAGCTCTGCCTTCTGGCGGGCATCCGTTATATCCGTTACAATACCCGTTATTCCGGCATCTTGAAGACCCCGCAGGTTACGGGAATTTAAATCTAGAGGCACTGTTGTCAGGAGGGGTTTGGAGGTTAGCCCCGCCAAGTATTGATAGACCATTAGTTTACTCACTGTGAAGGAAGGCTCATTGACCTCTTCCATAAGGAGAGCGTCCACCGCCATCTCTTCTACCGCTCTGATGAGTCCCTCCTCTAGGGAGGACTCCAGGATTAAGATCTTGCCCACATTCTCTTCCTCTAAAACGGGATAAGGGGTCTTGGCTGGTGCCAACACTAAAAAGTCGCCCCCCTCCTTGACCAAGGCGGTGACATCCTTTTCAGTGATCTCCTCCATGAGGGCTCCACATGGAACCTCGTCCGCAGACTTTAGTATTTGGCGAAAGCTGTCCTTTCCGTCTGCTAGGTTGGGGAGAATCTGTATGAGGCCGTCTACAACGCCTTTGATGGCTTTAACGATAGAGACGTCGGCCTTCTGCAATCGAGCCAGGAGAAGCATGGAAGGTGTCTTGGTTTTGTGCATGGTGGCGCCAAAACCCATGGGCTGGAGGGTGCCCTGGGACACTTGGACTAGCTTATCGATAAGTTTACTCATATGTGTTCCAAATCAGCGAAAAGTCCCCTTTAGATTAGATGACTAAGTTTCTAAATTGGATTGCACTGGGATTGTAGACCAAATGGAGACTGACTTCAAGGGCACCTGGGGCTCAGTCCCTCAAATCTCTTTACCAATGGAGAGATGCCTTGGTTTGCTAACGCTGCCCTTTTCCCCACCTATCCTACCCTGTAACAATGTTACTTAGAGTCGGAGGGCACCCTCCACCCGGGCGGGAGGGTGGGATGAAAAGGTAGTTTTGTGACAGAGTGCTAGTTGAGGGATGGAGCTCCAATCTATATGTGAAAGGTGAAATTGTTTCTATTGTATAATGGCCCTGAGAACCACGGCTAATTTACTCTGCTGTTAACTCTTGAGGGAGGTCTAGCATGTAGCACTGAGTTTAGAGTGTACTTAAATCAAGTCGTTGAATAAAACAAGGGAGGAGTGTAAAAAATGCCCAAGAACTACAAGAACATCCTTGTCGAGAAAAAGGGGGCCATTGGCTACCTAACTCTTAATCGACCGGAGAAGCTGAATTCCCTAAGTAAGGCTCTCATGGCAGAGTTTGAGGAGGCTTGCTATGATTTTAGGGATGACCCCAATTTAAAGGTATTTATCATTAAAGGGGCAGGGCGATGTTTCTCGGCAGGATATGATATGTCCATGGAAGAGCCGTACTTTAAGAGCGATGAGGCCATAGATATGTGGGGAGACGAAGTGCAGACAGACCACATTTGGTGGAGAAGCCTTTGGGACAACCCTAAGATATCCATAGCCCAGGTCCATAGCTTCTGCCTGGCCGGTGGGGGACATATGCTTTGCCACGCCGATATACTCTATTGCTCCGATGACGCCCTCTTCGGCTACCCGCCGGTCCGCTATGGCAGCTTAGGAACCCACCTTCTCTGGCCGACCTTTATAGGCCTGCGCAAGGCCATGGAGCACTTCGTCACCGGCAACATGATGACGGCCGAGACCGCCCTAAGGGTGGGTTTTGTCAACGAGGTCTTCCCTAGAGACCGGCTGGAGGCCGAAGTGGAGAAACTGGCTAAGACAGTAGCTAAGGTGCCCATGTGGTCTCTCAGGCTTAACAAACGGGCCGTTCATGAGTTCTTCGAGGTTATGGGCTTAAGGACGGCCCTGAGATACTCCGAGGCGCTGACGTCCATCTCCTACGGCTCCTCCCCCAAAGCCATTCCCCACGGCTTTCAGGATATCAATAGAGTAACTGCAGAGAAGGGCATGAGAGCAGGCTTCGAATATATGAACGAGGACTTCATAGAGGAGGACCGCATCGCCTCATCCCAGATGGCTCGACCTGACCGCAAGCCATAGGCTTCAAATATCGGCTAATAACCCTTTCTGCAAGAAAATTGGGGGTTAAAAAGGGATGTTCTTTGACTCTCGCCGCTCTGTCGTCCCGGTGCGTAACGGTATGGTGGCTGCGAGCCAGCCCCTGGCGGCTATGGCTGGACTACGCATGCTGATAGATGGGGGAAACGCCGTGGATGCGGCAGTGGCCACCTCTGCGGCCCTTAATGTGGTGGAGCCTATGTCCACTGGCGTAGGAGGAGACCTCTTTGCGCTGGTGTGGATGGCTAAGGAAAAACGGCTCCATGCCCTCAACGGCAGTGGCCGCGCCCCCATGGCGGCGTCTATCGAAGAGTTAAAAAGAAGGGGCTTGCCTCATATACCTGAGAACAGCTCTCATGCCGTCTCCGTCCCCGGCACTGTGGACGGGTGGGACACCATTCTTAAGGCTCATGGCACCATGCCCCTATCGGAGGTGCTCAAGCCGGCCATTCAGTATGCCGAGGAGGGCTATCCCGTCTCGGACATCATCTCCCACGACTGGACGGAGAGTATTCCGAAGCTGTCCCAGTTGCCCTCGGGGACAGAGCTAATGATTGATGGACGAGCGCCTAAGTGCGGGGAGGTGGTGCGGCTTGCCGAGCTGGCCGGGACGCTACGCATTATCGCCGAGGGAGGACGAGATGGCTTTTATAAAGGGCAGCTAGCAGAGAAATTAGCCAGGTTTGTCCAGGAGCAGGGTGGCTGGCTCTCCGCCGATGACTTGGCTGCCCACGCCTCCACCTGGGATGAGCCTATATCCACCGACTATCGAGGGGTAACATGTTGGGAATGTCCTCCCAACAGCCAGGGACTGGCCGCTCTACTGGCCTTGAATATAGTGGAGGGCTTTGACATAGGGTCTATGGGATTTCAGACGGTGGACACCTATCATCACCTCATCGAAGCCATGCGATTGGCCTTTGCCGATGCCCTCCGCTACATAGCCGACCCCCGTAAAGTATATGTGCCTATGGCAGAGTTGCTGTCTAAAGGATACGCCAATAAACGGCGTTCCCGCATTAAGGGAGATAGGGCTCTTGTTAACGTCCCTTTAGGTGAGGTTTTGACTCGTCAAGACACTGTCTATCTATCGTGCGTTGACGGCCAGGGCAACGCATGCTCTTTTATCAATAGCCTGTATCAGAGCTTCGGGACGGGGTTAGTGGTGCCGGGCACTGGCATAGCCCTTCAGAATAGGGGAGCCCTCTTCTCCCTAGATCCCCATCATCCCAACGCCCTGGAGCCGGGTAAGAGGCCCTACCACACCCTAATACCGGCCATGGCCACTCGCCAGGGTGAACTTTGGTTAAGCTTCGGGGTCATGGGTGGATTCCAACAGCCTCAAGGACACCTGCAGGTATTGGTGAATATGGTGGACTTCGACTTGGACCCCCAGGCTGCCCTGAACGCCTTGCGTTTCAGTGTGCAGCTGGATGACGGGGTGGCTCTGGAGGAGGGTATCCCTATGGGTGTGGTCGAGGAGCTTAGAAGGCGAGGACATAGAGTATTCGTAGTCGAGGGGTATGAGCGGGAGCTCTTCGGCGGCGGCCAGATCATCCAGCGGGATGCAGACACAGGGGTGCTGAGCGGCGGCTCGGATCCCCGTAAGGACGGCTGTGCCATTGGTTGGTAGACCCTTATATGGGGCCAATAGTCGGATTCCAACCGAGGACCTGCGGTCTGGGTTTGTATTTATGATACCATTTAGTTTGATTGCTTGCGGATTCTGGCGGTTATGATCGAATGTATTCTGTAAGGGGTATATACCTGCTAGTGGCGGCACATCAAACAAGGAGGACAGACTATTGGATTTTGGAGTAGTATTCCCTCAGACTGAGATTGGAGCAGACCCGGGCGCCATTCGCGACTTCTCCCAGGCCGTGGAAGGATTGGGGTACTCGAGTCTCAGGGTATACGACCATGTGATAGGAGCGGACCCAGAGCGCTATCCAGGATTGTACTATTCGTTGCCGGACATGTTTCACGAGCCTTTCGTCCTCTTCGGTTATCTCGCTGCCATAACTGAACGAATCCGATTGATAACAGGGATAATCATATTATCTCAGAGGCAGACGGTCCTGGTGGCGAAACAAGCGGCTGAGGTTGACGTTCTAAGTGGAGGTCGTTTGGATCTGGGAATTGGGATAGGGTGGAATGAGGTGGAGTTTGAGGCCCTGGGTGAGGAGTTCCACAACCGTGGTGTTCGTTGCGAGGAGCAGGTCGCCGTGCTTAGGGCTTTGTGGACGCAGGGTGTAGTGGATTTCCAGGGGCGCTGGCATCGAATTAGCGGTGCGGGGTTGAATCCGTTACCCCTGCAGCGGCCCATCCCTATATGGTTTGGTGGGGATGCCGAGTCGGTGTTGAAGAGGACCGCCCGCATAGGAGACGGATGGTTGCCCCTGATACGGCCCGATGCAAAGGGCAGGGCTGCGGTGGATCGCCTGCGGAATTACGCTCGGGAGGCCGGGCGGGAGCCCTCAGCCATTGATATTGGCGCTATAATCTACCTGGCCGGTGGCGACATTGATTCGTTGCTGGCAGATGCGAGGGAGTGGCAAAACATAGGAGCTTCCCATGTTTATGTAGACACCATGGGGGCGGGCCTGGGCTCCGTAAAGGAGCACATCAACATCATCTCTAAGCTCAAAACAGCCCTAAGCGAGACATGCTAGAGGCATGGCTCTTCGCCTCATTCGGTGGCGCTTTTGTATTCATAGAGGCTTTGAATCCGATTGACAAACCGTGAAGGTGCTGACAACTTGGACTTTCTGTTGTAAAATTGGCAAAAGATCACCTAAGGAGGTAATCATGAAAGGTTACTGCGTCAAGTGTCGAGCCTCGAGGGAGATGAGTAACACCCGGCAGATCACCATGAAGAACGGAAAGCCGGCTACCCAAGGGGTGTGTCCGAGCTGCGGAACAAAGATGTTCAGGATCGGAAAAGGGTAGCAGATTTTATTGGGCCCTTCTCTCTTTGAACATCCACATAGACCTTATATACACCCAGGTTTCATGGCAGTCTAGCTTCCTGCCAGTTGAGGGAATTTCGTCGCCGTATAAGGCATCCCTGACATAAGGAGGCTGGGGGTCTATTTATCTGCAAGAGACCTGCCGGTTAGAGGGTCTACTCGGAATGTTGGCAATATCCTCTGGGGAAAGGGGCACATATCACATATAAAAGATGGAGCCAGCGCTCGGATTCGAACCGAGGACCTGCGGTTTACGAAACCGCTGCTCTGCCACTGAGCTACGCTGGCCCAACTTGGAGCTCAATTAGGTAAGAGCAAGTGTAAGTAAAGCACCCACTAAACCTGACGAGATTGAAAGTATACCCCCCATACAGAATAGTCTCACCGCGTAATGCCCAAAAAGAGACAAGGGTATGGAACCCCCCGCTCGGCAAATCAACCCCCAAAATAGTGTCGCCTCCGAATCCCAACAGCCGATCGCCAATTATATATTCACGGTGCTGACCCTGAGGTATTGCGGGGATCGAAATAATGTGTCCAGTTTTCTGCTCCGTTCTCCCAGCGAATGAACCATCTCAGATTTTGATTCCGCACATTTGACTGCAAACAGGTCACTGTAAGCCTAAAACGGGGGCGCGTATCTTTAAGAAAAGGCAACCAAAGAACATGCCTATGCCACCAACCCAAGGGTTCAGCTCTTAACTCATAGTAATTGTGCGGTGGTAAGCCCGGCCATCCGACTGATTGAATTGCAGCCATTTTTTATACTAAGGTTTCTGTGGCTAGTTTATAGGTTGTCTCTGCTACTCGTCAAGGCGCACCCAGGTTACGTAGTTTGCCAACGAGTATTGAAGTTGCAGATACAATTTGTGCTTAGCCCATAACCTTTGCTATGATAGGGTTGCTTTATAGTTTGATTGGAATGGGGAGCGGGAAGAAACGTGAAAACCATGGCCGAACTCTTGGAAACGGGCCAGAGCAATCATCCGGCTATCGTCATCCCGGATGGGCCTAGGGTAACCTACGCTGAGCTGAGGGCACAGGTGGAATCCCTGGCCTTGGCTTTATGGGAGGCCGGGGTTAGGCCTGGCGAGACCGTTTCTATCGTATTGGGGAATAACCTCGAATATGTGGTGGCCTTCCTGGCAGTGGTGCGACTTGGAGCTATAGCAGCGCCCCTGAACCCTAACTACACCGCCGCCGAGCTCCAATTTTACATGGAGGATGCCGGCGCTAAGACGCTGCTCCTTCCCCCTGGGGAGCATCCATCAAGGGGAGCGGCTGAGGCGCTGAAGATGAGCTGTTTAGAGGTAGGGCTGGCCAACGGCGGCACCGTTCGGTTGTCCCGTGGGGGTCAGGTACTTACAGGCAATGGTGACATAGAGCCGCCCGATCCTGCAGCGATAGCCCTGTTTCTGCACACCAGCGGCACCACCAGTCGCCCCAAGGGTGTGCCTCTGACCCATGCCAACATAACGGCTTCCATTGCCAACATCCGCGCCACCTATGACTTGAGCTCCGACGATGTGTCGTTGGCAGTCATGCCTCTATTCCACGTACACGGCCTCATAGGGGTGGTCTTCTCCACCCTCTGCTCCGGTGGCACAGTGGTCATCTCCCAACGGTTCAGCGCCAGTCGATTCTGGGGAGACGTTGCCGAGTATAGGGTTAACTGGTATTCTGGAGCGCCCACCATTCATCAGATATTATTGAATCGGGCCGATCCTGACGGAGCGCCCCGTAACCCGTTTCGTTTTATTCGCTCCTGTAGCGCCGCCTTAGCGCCTGCTGTGCTGAAGGAGATGGAGGCTCGATTCGAGTCTCCCGTTGTGGAGGCCTACGGCATGACC
>JAZGDP010000070.1:0-7985 GCA_036477885.1 Dehalococcoidia bacterium | reverse complement strand
GCGCCCCGCAGGTAGATCACCTCCCCCGAGATATGGCTCCCTTCCTCCGACGCCAGAAAGACACACAGATTGGCTATATCTTCCGGTTGAATCATGCGCCCCAGGGGCATTATGGAGGATGCCTCATCGATAGTCTTGAAGTCGGTCATGTTTAAAACCCAGTCGTGGATCATGTCGGTGTTCACAAGGCCGGGGCCGATGGCATTCACCCGAATGCCGTTGTAGCGCTCCTCCTTGGCTATGCTCACGGCCAAGGCGTTCATGGCCGCCTTGGCGGCGTTGTAGGATGCATGGAGAGGGGGCATGAAGGAGGCGTTGCGGGAGGAGATGAACTGGATATCGCCCCGATCATATTGGCGCATGTAGGGCAGCACCAGCCTGGCGCAGTAGAAGGAGCCAAACAGGTGGTTGTTGACCACCTCGATGAACTCCTCGGGGTCGGTCTCGGCCACAGGTTTCTCATCCAAAAATATCCCTGCGTTGTTCACCAGGATATCCACCTTTCCGAAGGTCTCCATGGCCCGCTCCACCATGGCCCTATCCTGCTGGTAATCGCCCACATCGGCCTTCACCCCAATAGCCTTGCCCCCCGATGCTTGGATCTCCGACACCACTTGCCTCGCCGCCTCCTCCGAGCGGTTGTAGTTCACCACCACCGAGGCGCCTTCTTTAGCCATGGCGGTGGCTATCCCCCGCCCGATGCCTCTCGAGGCTCCCGTTACCAGGGCCACTCTTCCTTGTAATTTCACCTCTATCTTTCCTCGCTTTGCTATCTACTAAAAATATCTAACTAACCCCTACTCCGCTAATGCTTCAGAGGGGTAGGGTGACGATAATCCTATTTATCGGCTAACCTCGCTTCCCCTTGGTGGGAATGTAGCTCATGATGGAGCCGGGGCCCACGCCCCAGTCCACGTAGATAACCTGGCCGTTGATAAGGAAGGACTCCTCCGAAGCGAGAAACACGCAAAGGTTGCCTATGTCATAGGGCTGAATGAAGCGTCCATAGGGCACGTGTTTCAGGGTCTCCGGGGCATCTATGTCGATGATGCCCTCGAAACCCTTGCGGGCCATGTCTGTATCTACCACCGAGGGCCCAATACAGTTGACCCGCATGCCATATTTATTAGCGTCTTTGGCGATACACTTGCACAAGGCGTTTATGGCGTTTTTAGCGGTGGCATAGGCCCACTCATCGGCCCAAAACTGCTGGGCGGCCAGGGAGGAAATGAATATGATATCTGACCTTTTGTTCTGGCGCAGGTAAGGCTCTGCCAGCTTAGCAGTGTAGAAGTAGCCGAAGACGTGGGTGTACATGAGGGAATGGAAGACGTCCACGGCGTTGTCGTCGAAGAAGGAGCCGGTAATCAGGTTACCACCGTTGGCCACCACTATATCCAGCTTGCCGAAGGTCTGGGCTGTCCTGTCCACCAGCTCCTTGACCTGCTCCTGTTTACTGGCATCGGCCTGAACGAGGATGGCCTTTCTACCCAGCGCTTCAACCTCCTTTACCGTCTGCCGACCTGCCTGCTCATTCCTAACATAGTTGACAGCTACGTCGGCGCCGGCCTTGGCCATAGCGAGCGCTATGCCCTTACCTATGCCTCGGGATGCCCCCGTGATCAGGGCTACACGTCCCTCTAAACTGCCCATTTCAACACCTCCATTACTTTTTGAGCTCCTGCTCAGGCTCTCTTTGCGAAAGGGGATAACTACAGCCCAGGTTAGGCAATTATAGAACCCTGGGATTTGGCTGTCCAGTAGAACCCCTACTCTTTCGAAACGTACCCCAGTTTCTCGTCACCCCTCTTTCTGCCTTCCGCCTCGTCGATGGCTTTTAGGAGGGCCGCGGCCTTATCGATGCTTTCCACATATTCTCTCTCGGGCACGCTATCGGCCACCACGCCCGCTCCGGCCTGCACGTAGGCCATTCCTCGAGAGATGACTATGGTGCGTATGGTTATTGCCGTATCCATATTCCCTGAAAAGCTAAGGTATCCCAACGCCCCGGCATAAGGGCCCCTCTTATCGGGCTCCAGCTCCGCTATTATCTCCATGGCCCTGATTTTAGGGGCGCCGGAGACGGTACCGGCGGGGAAGCAGGCCCGCAGGGCGTCATATGCTGTGAGGCCGGGGCCCAGCCGCCCCACGACATGAGAAACCAGATGCATAACGTGGGAATACCGCTCCACATCCATGAGCTGAGTAACTCGGACGGTGCCCGGTTGGCTGACACGGCCGATGTCGTTTCTGCCCAGGTCCACCAGCATGATGTGCTCGGCCCTCTCCTTCTCGTCGTTGCGCAGCTCCTCCTCCAGGGCCTGGTCCTGAGGAATATCGACACCCCTTGGGCGGGTGCCGGCGATGGGGTGAGTGGCTACCTCCCCTTCCTCCACCCGCACCAGGAGCTCCGGTGAGGCCCCCACTATATGGAAGTCATCCAGGTGCAAATAATACATATAAGGAGAAGGGTTGATGGTGCGGAGAGCTCTATAGATATCGAAGGGATGGGCATTTGTGCCTCTGCTCAGCCTTTGAGACAGAACCACCTGGATTATGTCGCCGGCATATATGTATTCCTTAGCTCTGGCTACCTTGGCCTCGAACTCCTCCTGGGAGAGATTAGAGGTAAGAGCGAGGGGTGTTGGGGTAGATGAGGGCAATAGGCCTTCTTCCAAGACTAAGGGCCGGCTCAGCCTCTCGATCATCTCATCGATTTTATCTGCCGCTGCGGCATAGGATTTCCCGATATTGCCCTCCAGAGAAACTTGGCTGACCACCTTTATCTTGTGCATTAAGTGGTCGAAGACCAGGAGAGTATCGGTAAACATGAAAACCGCCTCTGGGAGCTCTAAGGGATCGGTCTTCGGCGATGGAATCCGCTCGAAGTACCGAGCCACTTCGTAGCTGAGATAGCCCACGGCACCGCCGTGAAATCTGGGAAGGCCGGCAACAGGCACCATCCGAAACCTCTCTAGCTCCTCCTGGACCGGCACCAAGGGATCGATGGGCCCTAACTCCTCCCGAGGGCCCGTTCGTAGGGTCTTGTAAGGGTCGGAGCCGATGAAGCTGTAGCGGGCTAGTCGCTCCCCTCCCTCCACGCTTTCCAACAGAAAGGAGTGAGTGCCCTGGGCTACCTTCAAGTAGGCCGAAACGGGTGTCTCCAGGTCCGCCCTTATCTCTCGATAAATAGGGACCCTGTTACCCTTATGGGCCATCTCCTTGACTTCCTCTAAACTGGGATAGTACATCTTCTTCCCTAGCCTTTAGCTATAAATGAAATCTCCCGCCCTTGAGGGACGAGAGATTATTACCCGCGGTGCCACCCTTATTAGCCAACCCCTACATTAGATAGAATGTAAGTTTAATGATTGGCCTTCTCTTTAAGGTACGTCTCTACTATTAAGATATACCTTGGGCTGCTATAACGGTGCCCACTCCGACAAAGCCTACTCTTGAAGCTCCCCAATGAGGGAGGCTACCAATTTCGGTTTGTAGCTCCCGGGCCCATTCGGCCTCCGCGCTGACATCGGCTCGCACCTAACCCGACTCTCTGAGCCCCGCTTCGAGGCGTACTAGTCCCGTTCTCAGCTTTATGCTGAACAACTTATGTTAAATACAATCTATCACCTGGGGGTAACTTTGTCAATTTTTGCGAGGCTGGATTTATATGGGGGACACTTCGGCGATAAGCCAGGCGGTAATTATGAGCCTATCGCTGTAGATTAGGTCGGGGGTGCAGGTTATAAGGGTCAGGGTTGGCTCGGGGGTTGGCTTAAATACGTCCACCCGCTCTGGTTTTAACACTTCGCTGCCTATGACTCGATAGACATAGCCTTTTTCCGAGGTATAGACAAAAATATCGATGGGACCTCCCGCTCCTTCCAGTTGCCGTTTCAGTAGCTTAGGCACCTCCCCCAGTTTCCTGAAGACGGCTCCCTCGCCCCTGATAGGGCTGCTCCTGTGGCCGGACATTACGACGTTACCCGCCTCGCCGGGATTGGGAGTACCTATATGATGGCCCACGGCATTTATCGGCCTCTGCCACACCGCCTTGTCGTCGTCCATGACTATCCCCAGCTCCTTTATGGTAGAGTCCACCCCGATGGCAGGTATGACTATCCGAGTGGCGAGGGGGAGTTCCTCTACTGTTTGGGGAAGGGTAGCCCAATCCACATAGCGATAGTCCTGAAAGTTGGGCGGAGATTGAGCAGTGAGTCCCTCTACTACAACCTGTCCATCTACCATGAGAGGATTAGTGTTTAAAGCCTGGTCTGCGAGGGGAAGGCTCTCAAAGGAGGTGGGAAGGTCGATGGAAAATCCACTAGATGTTACGCTACCAGTAGGGATACCACTTTGAGTGGCGCTCCATCCAGCCGGTAGAAGCCCGCTTATCGCTTCGGGGGAAGGCCTCACCGTCTCCTTGTCCAGATCGGCTTTGGCCTTTATGAAGTAACCAAGATAACTTCCAGAGGCTGCGAAGATAATCGCCCCAATAGCAATCAGGCTATAGGCCAAGAATCGGTAACCCACTCTCCTGGGACTGGCTACAGCTACATACATCTCATCTCCAGAGCCAATAAAGGCATATCCTTAGCTGCGGGCCTTGTTACTAAACCAACGCAACATAAGGACCTGCTGGGCAAGGTCTCAAGGGGCCTAGAGTCTAGCGAATCCGTGGGGTATGAGAGGCCCCACTGGTTATAGGCTCATTCACATAGACATCGCCGTTGCGAATCTTGATGTTGAAGCCACAATCAATATTGGTGCATACCCAGGCCTTGTAATGGATAGGGGCACCCTGGCTCCCGAAATCCGATAAAGGCACGAGATCACCAGTTTGGCATTTTTGACATTTGGGTAAAGCAAGTTGTTCCACTAAAACCACCTCACAACCATTATGAAAGACTTAGTGATATGATACACTAACCTCAGGCCTTTGGCAATAAGGATCGATGAGATAATTCAACAATATTTCTCTTTCCATCCTCCTCAGGGATACACCTTCTAAAGACATGTTTATTGGCATCTAGGGGTGTTTTTGGTATTGCGCTCTCACTAGCTATCCCCTTTGACACCTCTTAGGGGGGATGGTAGAATGGGGTGGAGGTCTACAGTCCACGACCAATTAAGAGACCCTCCCCAAGATAAGGTGTCATTGAGGTAGGGGATAAGGGGAAATAAATCTTGAAAAAAGGCTCTCAGAACACTTACGTTTTGTTGCCCATGAGAGCAGCGGATTTTCTCGAAGGAGGGGCGAGGAAGAGTCATCGACAGAGATCCATGAGTGTCCTGTCGATTATTTGTGGTAACGGATCTTAAATTGAGAGGTGATCCATGGCTTCACAAGGTAGAGCAGCAGTAGCTGCCAAAGGCACAAAAAAAGCACCCCCGGAACTTACAGCGGAAAAACTTCAGGAGATCTACTATAAGATGTCCCTCGCTAGATTGGCGCAGGAGCGGATATGGCTTATCCATAGGGCTGGCAAGCTTCCCTACTGTATCAGTGGCGATGGACAGGAGGCAGCGCAGGTAGGGAGTGTCTACGCCCTGAGGGTTATGGAGGACTATTTCTTCCCCTACTACCGAGATATAGCTGCGGTGCTTGCGCTGGGCATGACTGTTAAGGAGTTAATGCTAACCCAGTTTGCCAAAGCGGAAGACCCCAATAGTAGGGGGCGCAATATCGCTACTTCCTGGAGCTATCGCCGGTTAAATATATTCACTCATGGCTCTCCGGTGGCCACTCAGATCCTCCACGCTGCGGGTGCGGCATATGCGGCCAAGATGCGAAAAGAGGATAAGGTGACCATTGTCTATTTCGGCGATGGCGCTGCCAGCGAGGGAGACTTCCACGAGGGCCTGAACTTCGCTGGAATACATAAATTACCCGTTATCTTCTTCTGTGAGAACAACGGCTATGCTATCTCGGTGCCCCTTAAGAAACAGTCGGCGATAGAGAACATCGGCGATAAGGGGCCTTCCTACGGTATGCCCGGAGTGGTGATAGATGGACTGGACGTCTTGAAGGTGTATGAGGCTACCAAGGCCGCGGCGGATAGGGCCAGGAAGGGTGAAGGCCCTACCTTAATTGAAGCGAAGGTGCCTAGATTCCATGCTCACTCCAGTGACGATGACGACACGACCTACAGGGATCCCAAAGAGCTGGAGGAGATGAAGAAAAAAGACCCTGTCACCCAGTTTAGAGCCTATTTAGAAAAGAAGGGATTGTGGGACACAACTCGTGAAGAGGAGATGATGAAGGCCATCGATAGAGAGGTGGAGGAGGCCATAGACTATGCCGAGAAGGCCCCATTTTTGCCCGTAGAAGAGCTTTATAGCTGGGTATATTACAGCGAGAGGTAACCAACTATGGCAACTAAAACTATAAACAATATTCAGGCCGTTCGTGAGGCCCTATATGAGGAGATGCAGCGGGATGAGCGAGTCATTGTTCTGGGGGAGGATGTGGGGTGGAGGGGAGGAGTCTTCCTTGCCACTCAAGGCCTTGTGGGGGAATTTGGAGAGGAGAGGGTCATAGATACCCCTTTGGCGGAATCTTCCATTGTGGGTGTAGCCATAGGGGCAGCCCTCAACGGCCTTCGTCCGGTGGCAGAGATCCAGTTCGCCGATTTCATCTATCCGGCTGTGGAACAGATTATCAGCGAGGCATCTAAGATCTGTTACCGTACCTACGGTGATTGGAATGTACCCTTGGTTGTCCGGACTCCCTGGGGAGGGGGGATTCACGGCGCCTTCTACCACTCTCAAAGTGTGGAGGGCATGTTCGCTCATGTGCCCGGGCTCAAGGTGGTAGCTCCTTCGACTCCATACGACATCAAAGGGCTGCTCATCTCCTCCATCAGAGACCCCGACCCAGTCATATTCTTGGAACACAAAAAGACCTATCGCTTGATCAAGGGAGAGGTGCCCGAAGGGGAGTATACCCTTCCGATAGGCCCGGCCGACGTAAAGCGTCAGGGGGATCATATAACGGTGATAGCATACGGGCTCATGATGCATTATTCCCTTGAGGCGGCGGAGACGGTGAGCCAGGAGGGTATAAGCGTTGAGGTGATTGACCTAAAGACCATCGTTCCCCTGGATAAGGAGACGGTGTTAAACTCGGTCAAGAAAACGGGCAAAGTCCTCGTAGTGTATGAGGACAATAAGACCTTGGGCTTTGGCGCAGAGATCTCTGCGATAATTGCTGAAGAGGCCTTCGATTATCTCGACGGGCCTATCATGCGGGTAACGGGACCCGATGTGCCCGCTATGCCTTACTGTACACCCCTGGAGGACGCCTTTATGCCCAGCCCCGAGAAGATAGTGGAGGCGCTGCGAAAGCTAGCAGCTTACTGAGAGGAAAGCTATGAGCGTAAAAGTAGTGATGCCCCAGGTCGGGGAGAGCGTGGTAGAAGGGACTATAGATAGGTGGCTGAAGCAGGAAGGGGATAGAGTGGAGAAATATGAGTCCCTGGTGGAGATAATCACCGACAAGGTCAACACCGAGATCCCGGCGCCAGCGGCTGGGGTGTTGAGTAAGATAACAGCCCCCTCCGGCACTATAGTAGCAGTGGGTCAGGAGATCGCCGTCATCGAAGGGGAGGAGGCAGTATCCGCATTCGAAGAGGAAGCACCAGCGGAGGCGGTGGAAGCGGCCCTCGCTCCAGCCATGGAGGCTGCACCCAGCGCGAAGAAAGTGGAAGTTCGGGGGGAAGAAAGGGTGAGAGCCTCTCCAGCGGTGAGAAGGCTGGCCCAGGAGCACAATTTGGATATATCTCTCATCCGGGGCACCGGCATGGGTGGACGGGTTACTAAGGAGGACGTGTTAAATTATGTGGCTCAGCGAGACGGGGGCCGTGCCGCTGTGGCCCAGCCGGAAGCCAGACCTGAAGCAGGCGCCGACGAAGAGATTGTAGAGCTTACTCCCATACGGCGCATCATCGCCGAAAATATGGTGCGCAGCTTTACTACCATACCTC
>JAZGDP010000007.1:0-4920 GCA_036477885.1 Dehalococcoidia bacterium | reverse complement strand
ATAGACCTGAAGGGGCCCAGGCGGCATTGTATCGCAGCATCCAGCAAGGCCAGAATTGGGAGAAACTGTCCCGCGGGCTGCCTGGCTCCTTCCATGCAATGGTCAGAAGCATGGCTATAGATCCTGTCCGATCCGATTCGGTCTACGCCGGCACTGACGACGGGGAGCTATTTGCCAGCGAAGATGGGGGAGATAGCTGGTATCTTATCAACAAGGGCCTTTCGGCCATTCGAACCTTAAAGGTGGTCCCGGTTTAGTGGTATAGATGAGAACTGCTATGGCTGTTATAGATGATGCTCAGGAATTTCTACGCAGCAACAATATAGATGGTTGGTTGCTATACGATTATTATCAGAGCAATCCCTCTCTGTGGGATATAGTGGGAGAGAGGGCTCATCTAACTCGCCCTTGCTTTTATTTCATACCCCCTAGAGGGCGACCCGTCTTCCTGGTGCATCATGTTGACGCAGGGAGGCTGGGCTCGACGAAAGCAGAGATACGGGTCTTCTCTGGCCGTAGCGAGATGATAGATAATCTGAGGCTTATTCTCTCGAGACGTCGGCATATAGCCATGGAGTACTCACCCGAGGCGGCCCTGCCCAGGGTATCTAGGGTGGATGGAGGCACCTTTGAACTGATAAGAGGGTTGGGGGTTGATATCGTATCCTCGGCGGACCTGCTTCAGTTCACTACGGCCCGCTGGAGCCCGGAGCAGCTGGAGACTCACCGTTCGGCGGCTGACAAGCTAGGTAGGATTGTAATGGATGCCTTTCGCTACATAGCCACCGAGTTAAATTCCAGGCCTACTGAATACGATGTCTATCAATTTATTCGGGCTCGCTTTAGAGATGAGGGCCTGGAAGTCCTAGACGGCCCTATTGTATCGGTCAATGAACACAGCAGCGACCCCCATTATCAGCCGGAAAAGAAGGGAAGCGCCGTTATGAAAGAGGGGGATTGGGTCCTCATAGACCTGTGGGCTAGGGAGCTACAGCCCAACAGCGTCTTCGCCGACATAACCTGGGTGGGGTACATTGGGGAGGTTCTCCCCAAAAAGCACAGGGAGGTCTTTGAGGTAGTGGCCCAAGCCCGAGACCTGGCCTTTGAATGCCTGCTAGAGGCCCATGAATCGGGCAAGCCTCTTCAAGGATGGCAGGTGGATCAGGTTGCTAGGGATTATATCGAGAAGGCCAGTTACGGCAATGCTTTCAGCCATAGGCTGGGGCATAGCCTGGGGCGGCAGGTGCATGGCGAGGGGGTGAATCTTGATAATCTGGAGACCCACGATACCCGCAAGATCCTCCCAGGAGTAGGACTAACCATCGAGCCGGGTATATATCTGGGTGAGTTCGGCGTTCGCTCAGAGATAGACGTTTATATGGGAGAGGAGGGGCCACAGATAACCACGCCGGTGCAATCTCAGGTGGTCTCTATCGTGCCTTAGTGGGACATGAAAAACTGGAGTTTCATGAAAGAGGCTACTATTTCATAAAGTGAGGAGAGTTATGAAAGGCCAAATATATCAGATAAACCTAAAACCGGAAACGCCCGGCCAACACGGATTGCCAAAAAGACCGGTGGAATCAGCCATGGTTACTTTTACGGGCCTTAAAGGGGATTTCAATAGATGGAGACATGAAGAAGCGCACGACGATCCGGACCTGGCCCTCCTGATAATGGCCTTAGAAAAGATCCAGGAGCTAAACCAAGAAGGTTGGCCTATTAAACCCGGGGATATCGGCGAAAATATTATAACGGCAGGAATCCCTTACGACGATTTTGGTCCGGGAAAAACGTACAGCTTTGGGGAGGCTCAGATTCAGATCTTCAAAGCATGTACTCCGTGCACAAACCTTTATAGCCTGCCCTATGTTGGAGAGGAAAAGGGCCCCCAATTTTTACGGGTTATGTTAGGTAAAAGGGGTTGGTATGCCAGGGTTTTGCAGGAAGGTCAAATAAAAACTGGGGACTCGATAGAGGAGTTGGTGAAGGTTAAACTATAGGGGAGAAGCGATAATGACGACTGATATTAGGTCCAGGCTGAAGCACAAGAGCCATGTGGTCACCGATGGCCCCAGTCGAGCTCCAGCCCGTTCAATGCTTCGCGCCGTCGGGTTGAACGATGAGGACATGGAAAAGCCCTTTGTGGCGGTGGCCAATCTCGCCAGCGACGTTACGCCGTGCAACGTCCACCTGGATCGGCTGGCTGCGAAGGTGAAAGAAGGCCTGAGGAGCGCCAACAGTGTGCCCTTCCTCTTCGGCACCATAACCGTCAGCGATGGTATATCCATGGGAACTGAGGGAATGAAGGCGTCTCTGGTGAGTCGAGAGATCATCGCTGATTCCATTGAGGCCGTTTCTTTCGCTGGAGGTATGGATGGGCTCATCGCTGTGGGGGCGTGTGACAAGAACATGCCGGGCACCCTCATGGCCATGGCCCGATTAAATATACCCTCCCTGTTTGTGTACGGTGGAGCCATCCTCCCGGGGCATTTCAAGGGTGAGGATGTCAATATTCAGGACATGTACGAGGCGCTGGGCCTCTGTGCTCAGGGAAAGATGTCCGAGGATGAGCTATTGGCTATGGAAAGGGTCGCCTGCCCGGGCGAGGGGTCGTGTGCCGGTATGTTTACTGCCAACACCATGGCCGCCGCCGTCGAGGCATTGGGGATGTCGCTACCCGGGGCTGCGTCCATCCCTGCGGTAGACCCTCGGAATGAGGAAATGGCCTACGGTGCAGGTGCGGTGCTTTATAACCTTTTGGAGAAAGAGATCAAACCCCGGGATATTATGACTCACAAAGTTTTTGAGAATGCCATCACCGTGGTGCTGGCGATGGGTGGCTCTACTAATGCTGTGCTGCACCTGCTGGCCATTGCCCATGAAGCCAGGGTGCCCCTGGAGCTGGATGACTTTGAGCGCCTCAGCCGCCGTACCCCCTATTTGACGGACCTGCGGCCGGCGGGGCGATTTGTTATGTATGACCTAGACAAGGCAGGCGGCGTGCCGGTGGTGATGAAGGAGCTTCTGAAGGCTGGGCTTCTGCACGGCGATGTGATGACCATTACCGGCAAGACCCTGGCGGAGAACCTGAAGGCCTTCGACCGCGGCCCCGATAGTCGCGTGGTCTACCCGGTTTCTGCGCCTCGCAGCCCAACGGGAGGGCTGGCCATTCTCAGGGGAAACCTGGCGCCGGAGGGAGCGGTGATTAAGGTGGCTGGGACGAAGCATCTAGCCCACGAGGGGCCTGCACGGGTCTTCGATGGGGAGCAGGCTGCATACGATGCTGTAAAGAAAAGGGATATCAAGCCGGGCGACGTCGTCGTCATCAGATATGAGGGCCCCAAGGGTGGCCCAGGGATGCGGGAGATGCTGGCGGTAACTGCTAACCTGATGGGCCAGGGATTGGGGGATAGTGTCATGCTGATAACCGATGGGCGCTTTTCAGGAGCCACCCATGGCCCGATGGTGGGACACGTGACACCGGAGGCTGCGCTGGGCGGCCCCATAGCCCTACTTCGGGGCGGCGACATAGTCGCATTGGATGTGGAGAATCGTGAGTTGAACGTGAGGCTCTCCGATGAAGAATTGACACGGCGTCGTCAAGGGTGGCAACCCCTGGCGTCGAGGTATGAATCAGGCGTGATGGCCAAGTATGCCAAGCTTGTATCGTCGGCATCGGTAGGGGCTATTACCAGCTAATATCGGACATACTGAGACTGGGTCACTTCATCGAAGCATGCCTTGACCATGAGACAGTAGAGCGGCCTTTGAGACGGCAAAATTTCTGAGTGTTATGCCTCTTTATGAGCATGCAGCATAATGGGATAGGAAGAAGGATAAAAAGGTCGTCGTGAGTTTGGATTTCTACTTCTGGTCCATGCTGATTCTCAATTGGTGAATGCCATGAGCACGGAAGAACAGAAAGAAGAGGCCATCAGATATTTCAAACAGGCCTATGAACTGCAGATGAAGGGCCAGTTGGAGGAGGCGGAGGCGATGTATAAGAAATCCATTGAGACATATGCCACCGCCGAGGCCTATACCTTTTTAGGATGGACTTACAGCTTCATGGCAAGATATGACGATGCTATCGAGCAATGCCACATGGCTATAGAGATAGATCCAGACTTTGGCAATCCCTATAATGATATCGGCGCTTACCTCATAGATAAAGGAATGCTGGACGAGGCTGTTTCCTATCTTGAGAAGGCTATAAAGGCCAGTCGATATGATAGCTATTGCTTTCCCCATTTCAACCTGGGTAGAATATGGGAACGCAAGGGGAAGTGGTTCAAGGCCATAGAGGAATACCAGCTCTCTCTAAAGGAAAATTCTAAGTACACTTTGGCTGCCGAAGCCTTGAACAAGCTACAGGCCAAGATGGATGGTCAAGGAACCGCACCTTTAGACATATCATGAAGCCATTTTGTTAGCTCTAGGCTTTTGTTGAAGCTGCTTCCCTACGGGGGTTAAAATATAATTAAGGGGATTTTCTGGCGCAAGTTCTAGTGCAAGGAGGTTATTCATCGATGACATATATTATCGCGGAACCCTGCATCGGGGTGAAGGATCTGGGCTGTGTTGAGGTCTGCCCTGTGGACTGTATTTATCCGCCCGATGGGGAAGGCGAAGAGATGTTGTATATCAATCCCGATGAATGCATAGACTGCGCCGCTTGCGAGCCAGTGTGCCCTGTTACCGCCATCTTTGAGGAATCGGAAGTTCCTGAAAAATGGCAAGAGTACATTGACATAAACTACAAATACTTCGAAAAATAGCGAGGGCCCTTAACCCTCTTCTCATAGAATGGATTCTGTATAGCTATTAATACTATTCCTCCGTACCGACGACCTATCGCTTGTTGACCAACTGGAACTCAACCTTCTCAGGCGATGGACTCAAATGCACCTTCTCAGC
>JAZGDP010000069.1:0-3451 GCA_036477885.1 Dehalococcoidia bacterium | reverse complement strand
ATAGACCCGTATCTCCCCCTTCTCCTCCCGACCCCAGAAGGCCCCCATGATCCCACAGGAGTGGCCAGGTCCATGAAGCTGATACTGATCGTATCCCCCCTTCTTCAAGATCTCGACACACTGCCTGGCCACATCGGAGCATCGCACCCCCGGTTTAACTGCCTCAATCCCCCGTTCGTGGGCCTCCATGGTGACCTCAAAGGGGTTCCTGGCCGCCTCCGGTAAGGGGCCCAGGGATAATGTCCGCTCCTGGGAGACATAATACCCCATTAGAACGGGCAAGACGTTGAAGTTTATGATGTCACCCTTTTTCAGCCTACGTCCGGTGGAGAGCCCGTGGGGAAGCAGGCTCCTAAGCCCAGAGTTACAGGTAACTACGGTGCCAAAACTTTCAAATTCCGGGAACCGCCTAGCAAATTCCTTGTCCATGGCCACCAGCGCCTCGTTGGATATCTCTATCTCCGTTCTGCCCTCCTTCATGGCTGCCATGATAACCTGGGTTCCCACATCGGATATTTCGCAGCCAACTTTTAGGAGCTCTAGCTCTTCTCTAGACTTAATTAATCTTTGCTCCATCAATCCAGTGGATATATCTATAAACTCTGATTGGGAGAAGGATTCCTCCAGGGCTTTGTACATCCTCTCAGGTATTACATCCTCCTCTATCCCTACCCTTCTAGCGGACACCCCTCTCTCAGAGAAGATGTCTTTAGTTCGCTTGATCACCGCCGCCAGGGGGGTCTCCGCATCGCTATAAAACCTCTTATCCTCTAGCCAACTGTAGCCCTCCGCCCTATCCCTATCCATCATCGGGGCAATCAATGCGGGCTCCCCTTCCTTGGGTATCACGGTAACGCTGAAGCGCCCCATAGGGAGCATCCAGAACCCACTATAATAGAGGGTGCTGTGGTAAGAGGAGGTTATCACCGCATCCAATCCCACCTCATCCATGACAGCCCTCAAACCGTTTACCCTGCGCTGCATCTCCTCATCGCTGAAGAGCTTCATGTGGTCCTCCTTGAACCCAATTCTCGGGGCTTAAAATTTCCGCAATGACCAAACCTGTATCTTCTATCCTCTAGTTGTCTTATCCCAAGAACGGCGAACATCGCTGAAACATCACCGACTCTTCATATTGACAAAGACCCCTAAAGCCATTGTATAATAACACTAGAGGTCCTGGTTTACAGGGCTCGAAAGGGGGTCGGCAAGTGAGGATTCAAGTCCTTAACTGCTTATGGCAGGTGGATGCTAGAGGCCCCGCTGGTGAAAGGGTTGAAAGAACGTGATAGTGGAGGATGACATCAGCGGGGAATTGGAGGTCACTTCCGGGCCCTTATTTCGTGGCCGCCAGGTAAACGGGCCCGTCCGGTTGTAAGAATCGGGATTAAAAGGCCTGGGGTGACTGGACTCATAAGAATGTTCCTCAAGGGGCCCTGGTTATTCAGATATTTATAACCAGGGCTCTCTTAAATTTATGAAGCCTTCAGGTTAAAGAAACTGGTGCTCCTATGGCTCATAGCCTCCATTTTAGGATATAATTGTTTTACCTTGCCTTAAGGGCGATGAGAAGAGATGCCGGAAAATACTCCACTTCGTCCGAAACTTAGGCCCCTGGATAGCAGGTGGGTAACCTCACAAGGGGATACCTATCTGCTATTGCGGGACCCCCAAGGCATAAGCGATAAGGAGCTGCTGGTGCCTCAGGCCATAACCCCCCTTCTCAGCCTGTGTGACGGCAAGAGGGATATCCCCTCCCTCCAGATAGCGCTGGAGCTGTTGACAGGCCTCCACCTCTCCAGAGAACGCATCGAGCAGCTCATGCAGCAGTTCAAGGAGGCCTTATTCCTGGACGATGTCGATTTTGACTCGGCCTGCGAAGCCATGCTGAAAGAGTATCTAGAGGTTCCTTATCGCAAACCAGCCCTGGCTGGCACTACCTATCCCCAAGACCCCCATGAGCTAAGGGAAAGGTTGGACGAGTTCTGTAACAGCTCGGCAAACCCTGGGTCCCAAGAGGAGGAAGATGGCAAGCCAGTGATGGGCCTCATCAGTCCTCATATCGACTATCAACGGGGGGCACACATCTACGCCTCCGTCTGGCTAAGGGCGGCGGAGACGGTACGCCAAAGAGATCTGGTGATCATCCTGGGGACAGACCACACGGGAGGGCCGGGCCGGCTGACCCTGACTCGCCAAAACTATGCTACCCCCTGGGGAACGCTGCCCACAGCCCAAGACATGGTCAATGAGCTGGCTGGTATCCTGGGGAAGGAGCAGGCCTTTGACGAGGAAATTCATCACATCAAAGAGCATTCTATAGAGTTAGCGCTGGTCTGGCTCCATTACTTGTTGGGTGATACTCATTGTCAGGTCCTCCCTATTCTGTGTGGTTCCTTCGCCCCCCAAATCCAGGATGGAACTATCCCTTGGAACAATGAAGCTGCAGGCAAGGCCATAGCCATGCTCAGAGGTCTTGTGAAGGAGCACAACGCCTTTGTGGTTGCAGCGGGAGACCTGGCTCACGTGGGTCCCGCCTTTGGTGACAGATTGCCCATGGACGCCGTGGGCAGGGCAAATTTAAGAGGAATAGATGAGGCACTACTTTCCGCCATCTGCGCCGGAGACAGGGAGGAGTTCTTCCGAAACATCCAGAGAGAGGGGGACAGATACAAAATTTGCGGCCTCTCCCCTATCTATCTAGCCCTATCCATCCTAGAGGATATTAAAGGAGAGGTGACAGGATACCAACACTGCCCTGCCGATGCTCAGGGCGACTCGTTGGTATCTATAGCGGGTGTTTTACTGAAGGAGAGGGATAGCCACCCATCATAGCCGGAAAAGGGCGTTTCCCCTCACCCCTTTGTTCCGAGGCCCAGCATTGGGGGCTTAAATCTTGCGAGCCACCCGTGTTCCCTCCAGAATGGCGTCATGGGTCTTCCTGGGGGCCATGGCATCACCTACGAGATATAGCTCTGACACCTCGCCTTTTAGTGCTTTGTATAGCTCATCCGATGCCTTTCTCAACCCGGCGTAGATTATGGTGTCGACGCCTTCGATGACCCGCTGCTCCCCAGACCACACGTTGGATACCAGTACCCTATCCTCCAGGACCTCCTTCGCCGCAGTGTTAGAACTCAGGATCACCCCCTTGGAGAAGAGACGCTGATATATAAGAGGCTTGGTACTTATATCTATATCCTCCCCTATGCTGAAGAGCGAAGAGATGACCTCCACCTGTTTGCCTCTCTCGACGAGGAACTCGGCGGTGGCAGGGCCTTTGTGATGATTGTCCTCGTCTATGATTAAAACCCTATCCCCCACCGTCACCCTCTCCATCAGCACATCCTCAGGATAGGTTAATTGAATGTTTTCGATGCCGGAGATGGGCGGTGGTAGGGGCACAGACCCAGCGGCAATCACCACCGCATCGGGATTCTCCCGCTTTACC
>JAZGDP010000068.1:0-3277 GCA_036477885.1 Dehalococcoidia bacterium | reverse complement strand
GGGCCTACACCCTGGAGGGTTTCGGCCTGGCTCCAGACCCGGTGAATCGCCGTCTCATTCCTGTGCCCGGCCTCCTACTGTAGACGTCCAAGGCGTAGCACAGGCATCGCAGTCTCTCTCCCACCATGCCTTTCCTCGCCTCTGCTATAATGGCCCCCAGGAGGAGCTAAGGGAGGCTTAAGTCCATGGCAGGCGTCTGGCCCGGAGATATTCGGTGCGTCGTTACCTTAGGTTTCGATATCGATGGCAAGAGTTCCTGGATAGGGAGGGATCCAAAGTTTGCCGAGCTACCCGGTGTGATGTCTATGGCGGAGTTTGGCCCTAAGACCGGCGTGCCTCGTATCCTCAAACTCCTGGACGACTACGATATCAAGGCCAGCTTCTATGTGCCGGGCTATGTGGCCGAGACCCATGAGGAGATGGTCAAGGAGCTGGTGAAGAGAGGACACGAGGTGGGTCACCACGGCTATATGCACGAACCTCTGGGCGGGATGAGCGTCGAAAAGGAGACCGAGATCCTGGAGAAGGGCATCGCCATTCTGGAAAGGCTCACAAATGAAAAACCCAAGGGCTACCGGGCACCCCAGTTCAGCTCTAGCCAGAACACCATCTCCCTTCTCGCTCAGCATGATTTTTTATACGACACCAGCCTGATGGACGAGGATACGCCTTACATCCTGGAGGCGGAGGGCAAGCGCTTGGTGGAGATACCCGTCAAATGGCTCCTGGATGATTTTGCCTACTTTGCCTTTGCCCCCGCCGCCGGCATACGCTCTCCCATGGCCAACCCCAGCAGCGTCTTGGAGGTTTGGTCCGCCGAGTTCGATGGTGTTTACCGGGATGGCAGGTGCTTAACCATGACCCTTCATCCTCAGATCATCGGCCACCCCAGTCGATTGATGGTGCTGGAGCGGCTTATAAAACAGATATGCTCCCATCCCAATGTGGCCTTCATGAGAGGCATCGATATCGCTGAATATTGGTTAAGTAAAGGTTCCTAAAGCGCTCTTTTCTATAGTAAGGCGCTTAGTACCAGGAGCCTTTGGAGGGGTGAACTCATGGAGAAAAAGACAAAAGAAAAAGTTTTGAAACAAATCAAAGAGGAGAAGTTAGCGAACTTCGCCCAGCAAATACTAAGGATACCCAGCTTCAAGACCGAGGAGACCCACCTGGCCCGCTTTTTGGCTAACTACTTCCGTAGGAGGGGCTATCAGGTGGAGCTTCAAGAAGTGGAGCCGGGCCGCTTTCAGACCATCGCTACCCTTAAAGGCTCAGGCGGCGGCAAAAGCCTCATGCTCAACGGCCATATAGATATCGACCCCTTAGCCATGGGCTGGAGGCGAGACCCCTTCAACCCCACCTGGGAGGGGGACCGAATCTATGGCGCAGGGGCCAACAATATGAAGGGTGGCCTAGCATCTCTAATCGGGGCCGCCGAGGCCCTTCGCAAGGCAAAGGTTTCCTTAAAAGGTGACCTGATTATCGCCTGTGTTGTGGGGGAGCTTCAAGGTGGGGTGGGCACCATCCATGCCCTCAGGCAGGGCCTCCGCACCGATATGGCCATAGTGGCCGAGCCTTATGGTAAAGACAACATCCTCACCGTTCATGTGGGGTGGATACAGATAGCCATCCACACCCTGGGCCTATCCCAGCACGCCAGCCGCCTGGAGAAGTCCATCGATGCCATAGAGAAGATGATTAAGGTCATTCCGGCTATAAAGAAGACCAGATTCACCTACACCCCCAGGCCAGACCTTCCGGACATGCCCCGCCTCATGGTGGGGTGCATCATCGGGGGGAGGGGTAGAGACCACGACCTCAAGGGGCCCAATTTCACCTCCGATTTCTGCACCATTCTGGCGGACGTGAGAACTGTGCCTGGCCAGACGCCGGCGACGGTAGAGGCGGACATCCGTCGAACCCTGGATGCCTTGAAAGCCGAGGACCCGGAGCTGGAGTATGAGATAGAGCTACCACCTCCACCCCACTATAAGACCCAGGTAGTGACTATGAACCCCCTGGACGTGCCCAAGGACGAATATATAGTCCAATCGGTGGTCAGAAACTACCAGGAGCTTACAGGGCATCCACCGGCTACCGTTGGGACCCTGGTGCCCAGATCCTACGCCGGCAACGACACATGTCATCTCTGGGAGGCGGGGATTCCCTGCGTGTTGTATGGCCCAGATGGTGGAAGGGACGAGAAGGGGGAGCCAGACGGCTTCGTTTACCTAAGCCATGTAGTCCACTGCGCCAAGGTGATTGCCTTAACGGCTCTGGAGGTGTGTAGCATACCTAAATAGAAAAATGCTAACTTATTGCGAGGGGAAGTCATGAGAATAGTTCGCATCGATGTTTATAAGATAAGTTATGAGCTGGTGGATAAGCGGTATGCCTGGTCCAGGGGCCACTCGGTGTCTTTGATGGACAGCACTATTGTCAAGATAACCACCGATGAGGGCCTGATGGGATATGGCGAGTGCTGCCCTCTAGGCTCGGCTTATATGTCTGCATACCCCGAAGGGGTGAGGAGTGGCCTTCGGGAGTTGGGGCCAATGCTTTTAGGTCAAGACCCGTTGCAGATAGATGCCATCAATGTATTGATGGACCATGCTTTGTCGGGTCACAACTACGTGAAGTCGCCCATAGACATAGCTTGTTGGGACATTCTTGGGCAGGCCACTGGGCAGCCAGTTTGCACTCTTTTGGGAGGGCGCTATGTGGACGATTATCCTCTCTATAGGCCTATATCTCAAGGCTCGCCGGAGAAGATGGCGGAGGATGTGGTGCGCTTTCTCTCCGAAGGCTACCACCGATTTCAATTGAAGGTGGGCGGCGACCCCGACGAAGATGTAGCCCGTATCAAGGCTGTCTTAAAAGTAACCGGGCTCGGCGATGTGGTCATAGCCGATGCCAACACCGGTTGGACCATGCACGGGGCAACTCGAGTGGTGAACGGCCTGGCCCAGGAAGACGTCTACATTGAGCAACCCTGCCTGACCCTTACTGAATGTTTGGCCATTCGGGCTCGGACCAGCTTGCCCATGGTAATCGATGAGCTCATCACCGGCATAGGTACTTTGCTGGAGGCATACGAGAAGGGAGCCATGGATGTCATTAACATAAAGCTCTCTCGGGTAGGGGGTCTTACCAAAGCGAAGCAGATCCGGGATCTAGCGCAAAATTTGGGCCTCGGGTTAACCCTTGAGGACAGCCACGGGGGAGATATCATCACCACCGCCATAGCTCACCTGGTGGGCAGCACCCGGCCCGAATT
>JAZGDP010000067.1:0-5296 GCA_036477885.1 Dehalococcoidia bacterium | reverse complement strand
GGTATGCGGGGCCTGTATATCAGACCATGTTTATACTCATCTTTGCCTACGTTGTCCTCTTCTTACCTGCGGCGGTAGGAGTTACTCGATCGTCGTTGCTCCAGGTCAGCCCCAAGTTGGAAGAGGTCGCTCGCAGCCTGGGGAAAAGACCTCTCAGAGTCCTCTTCAGCATAACATTTCCTATAATACGTCCCGGCATCCTGGCCGCTGGTGCCCTGGTGTTTCTTCTGACCATGAAAGAGTTGCCCGCCACCCTCCTCCTCAGTCCTATTGGATTTAAGACCTTAGCCACCTCCACCTGGTCGTCGGCAGAGGCGGCCTTCTTCGCCCAGGCTGCGGCACCGGCCCTACTCCTGATTTTAGCCTCCTCGGTGCCCCTGGCCTTCCTCATCTTTCGAGAGGGGGGGTGGAATCGGTGAGGGATCTGGCACTCCGCAGTGAGGGGATAGCCAAGAGCTTTGGTGATGTTAGAGCAGTGCACCAGCTTGATCTTGCCGTCGAGCGGGGCCAAATAGTGGCTCTGTTAGGCCCCAGCGGTTGTGGGAAAACCACCACGCTGCGCCTCATCGCTGGGTTTGAAGTTCCCGATGCCGGGATCATCGAGGTGGGCGGTCGGCGGGTGGCTGGGTCGGGAACATGGGTGCCTCCTGAGATACGCCGTGTAGGCATGGTGTTCCAGGACTACGCCCTATTTCCTCACTTAACCGTGGCCCAAAACATAGCCTATGGACTACCCCGAGGGCTGGATAGGGCCAGTAGAGTGAGGGAGATCATGTCTCTGGTAGGACTGACTGGCTTCGAATCTCGCATGCCTCACCAGCTCTCCGGAGGTGAGCAGCAAAGGGTGGCCTTGGCTCGTGCCCTCGGCCCTGACCCAGAGGTGCTTCTTTTGGATGAGCCTTTCTCCAACCTGGATGCTGGGCTCCGAGGACAAGTAAGGGCGGATGTGAGAGATATCCTGAAGAAGAGCGGCAGCACTGTTATCTTTGTCACCCACGACCAGGAAGAGGCCTTGTTTATGGGCGATGTGGTGGCGGTGATGAACTATGGACATGTAGAGCAGGTGGATACTCCTGAGAATATATTTCATGCCCCTACCACCCGGTTCGTGGCCAACTTTATGGGTATAGCCGAGTTCCTCTCTGCCTCCTTCCAGGGAGACACCCTGATGACGGAGATTGGCTCCGTGGGCCGCTATCCCACATTGGAGCCTGTAGATGGCTTAGAGGTGATGGTGCGCCCGGACGATCTGACCCTTCACCCCTCCGATATAGGCCAGGGGCGGATCGTCGATAAGATGTTCCAGGGTGCCTTTTATCTGTATCGGGTGGCGCTAAACTCAGGCATCGTGGTCCATTGCCTGGAGTTTCACACGGAGAACTATGCCATAGGCACGCAGGTAGAGGTACGGCTGAATCCGGGCCATAGGCCCTTGTGCTTTTTAAACGGGCATGTCTTTATTGAGGAATCCCAGGACAAGCCCTCGCTCTAAGGCTTCTTAAAGGTACGCAGCCATAAACCCCTTAAGCGGTCTTCATGCTAATGGTCTGTAATTTCGTAGCCGGTGTGGCGTCCCTGGTGGGATTCGAACCCACGACCCACTGCTTAGAAGGCAGCGTAGTCTAGACCCTTATTAAACGCCCATGTCCAGATACGAAAGAGCCCAAGAAACCGCTGGGAGTTACTGGCAGTCAGAGAGTCGGGTTTTAAAGACCTCCAGAGCTTGCTTGTCTAATTTTACCTTGGTTGCCTACTAAGCATCTAAAGTTTTAAGCTAAGATGGCGATGGTTTTTCCTACTTCATCTCCTAGTGACCGCGCCGTCACCGAGGTAGGCTTCAAGAGGGTTTTTATCCGAACCCAATCCGTATAAAGGACGCTTACGCCCTGCTATTGGAGAGAGGGCAGGTTTGGAGCAAAGCCATCTGAATCGCAGGTTATAATCAGGAGCATGAGCCTGAGTTTGATCACTTCCACCGGGGCCGAGATGTGTTCTAGGGTTCTATCTCCCGCCTTACGATGTTGGCCCCTTTTACCATATTGACGAGCTTCCTTCGGGCCAGCTCCCGGGGGAGTAGTACTAGGCCGCAGTCCGGAGCCACCCAGAGTTTTTCTGGCGATATATACTGGAGGGCCTGACGCAGTCGGTCCGCCACCTCCTCGCGAGTCTCTACCCTATCGTTGCCTACGTGGACAACCCCCAAGATCACCTCTTTGCCTCCGCAGTAGCGAAGCTTTGACAAGGGGAACGGGGTTGCTTGAAACTCCAGGGCTAGTTGGTCTACCTTCGACTGTTCTACCTCTGCCAGGATCTCCTCGTAGTCGTGGGGCCATGCCTTGCTCCAACCTGCTACGGGATAACTATAGCAGAGGTGGACACAGGTTTTCGCCGTGACGCCCTCTAGGCAGCGATTGAGAGCTCTCCATCCCCACTTATTGAGCTTCTCGGGATAACGACTGAAGGCTGGCTCATCTATCTGCACTACATCTATCCCCTCTTGGCACCAAGCCCGAATCTCCTCATTCACTGCAGCGGCGAGGTCCATGGCAAGGGATTCTTCATCACCATAGTACTCGTCAGCAGCGGAGTCTAACATAGTCATTGGGCCGGGGGTTACCATCCGTACCGGTTTAGCGGTGTGGCGTTTCAGGAACTGTAAATCGTAGAGGGCCATTGGCTTCCGTCTTCGCACTGGCCCCACAATCCTTGGTACCTCCCACTCAAATGAGTCAGCTCTGATAGACTTCTTGGTCATTCTTTGAAAGTCGAATCCCGAAAGCTTACGGCAGAAGTAGGTTAAGTAGTTCTCACGGCGCTGTTCCCCATCGCTGATGACGTCAATCCCGGCCTCCTCCATCTCCCTGATAGCTAAGATAGTGGCGTCGTCCTGGGCCTCTTGAAGGTGTTCAGGAGGGACCGACCAGGTCTCGTCGTCTTGATAGCCCGGGGGAATCAGCCAGGATGGCTTGGGATGACTTCCGATCACGGTCGTAGGCAGTATCCTGGGCTCCATAACCCCTCCGCGGATTTTTAGGATGTCACCACCTTTTCGATGAGAACAGAAAGCGGCAAACCAACAACGGTCGCACTTTTTTTCTGAAACCCAAACCTAGCCCACAAGGAAAGGCGCAGAGTTCAGGTCTATGGATGAGAGATCCACAACTCCTGAAATTATACGGTGTCTTTTATGCCGTAAAATTCTATAGGATTGTCCCATAGCCACTTCTTCCTGACGGGCTCGGGTATATTGACTTCATCCACCTCTTCCATGGCTTCTGGCCATGGATGGTCCAGGTGAGGATAATCGCTGCTGAATAAGATTTTATCCTCGCCGACGTACTGGACCAGATGTTCCAGGTAGGGTTCCTCTGGCTCCATATTAATGAAGCCCTGACGCTTAAAATACTCGCTGGGTTTCATAGTTAAATAGGGAGCCTCGTGCCTGTTTTTTTCGTACTCCATATCCATCCGCCACAGCCAGTAAGGAAGCCAGCCACATCCCGACTCCAGGAACCCGAACTTAATACCGGGATGACGCTCCATCACCCCATCTGTTATCAGGCTGAGCATTCCCATCTGTTGCTCCAAGGGATGGGAACAGGTGTGTTTCTGAAGCCTAGTTTTGAAATAATCTGCCCCAGTTTCCGGTACGAAGGCGTGAGTGGCTACATGAAGGCTCACCGTTACCCCCAGATCCTCGCAGGTCTCCCAGAACTTGCTGTGGGCCTTATCCCCTAGATTACGTCCGTTCACTCGATTCGGTCTGGTGACCACTGCTCTCATACCCAGTTCGTTTACCCCTCTTTTCAGCTCTTCCACGGCACCCTCGGGATCGATTAAATTGACTACGATAACCCCACGTAGCTTAGAGCTATCGTACCGACAGAAGTCGGCGAGCCAGTTGTTGTAGGCCCGACAGGTGGCTGCTGCCAATTTGGGGTCCATCCCATCACAAAAGGCCGCATAAAACCCTTGACTGGCATACATGAATGCTATATCTATTCCTGCCTGTTCCAGGTCTTCACAAGTCAGTTTTGGGTTTCCCGGCATTATAAAGTCTATGTATTCGTCGGCTTCCTCTCCATATCTTTCCCTACCAAGTCTCCTGAAATCCTCCGCAACATCAGCGTTTAAACCCCAAGAGCGATAGTAATGTTTGTTGTCTATCAGCAACGTGTTAAACCCGTGGGCATCTTTCACCATCCTGGGGGCCCGCTCCTTATATTTGAGCTCGATGTAGGACTGCCACATCTCGGGTGGCTCGTTTACATGAACATCAACATCAATTATTTTTAATCCGTTGCGCATGACATCCCCTCATTAATTGTCTATTTCTTCCAATATATGATACTGCATCCGATGATGCAGCCACCGATGATGGCGCCTCTGGCTTAAGCTTTCAGTTGCCCTCTCCTGCCATTCCCTTGAGATGAGAGGCCAACATGCCTCGGTAGGTTTCCAGTGGTGGAATCTGCCAGCCCACCTTCTTGCCCTGTTCATCCCACGAGCGCAGGCGTAATTTTGCCTCGAAGAGCGGATCATGCTCAAAGGCTTCGGCCTCTTGCGTCGACATAGGGCTGCCCTGGTGGGCCAGCGTTTCCAGGCTGGCAGCGGACAGCCCCGCCATGTATCGGGGGTTCTTGAAGGTCAGATAGCGTTTTGCCTGGACGTGCCCCTGAACAAGCTGGGCGACTTTCTCAGAAAAGCCGCACGCCCGAAGATAATTTGCCCCGACCGCTTCGTGATCAGCAACGCCCACCGCACCCATGCGCTCCGCATCGTCGGAGGCGCACAGATGACCAATATCGTGCAGCAGTGCCGCGATCACTGTTTCCTCGTCGGCCCCTGTATCGGCGGCCAGTTTAGCACACTGTAGTGAATGTGCCAGTTGTGAGACCTCCTCGCCAAAGTAGTCCATCTCTTCGGACTTTTTCAAAAGCGTGAAGACCTCGGCAATTAGCTTTTCACAGTTGGACGTCATGCCTTTTCTCCGTGTCAGCATATCATAATATTTTTAAATTAAACACATCTCAAGATTTTCCCTCCTTTCTCCCACAGGAAAGGTACTGATCATCTGACACTTCTGCATCGAAGGTGTAACTTAAAGGAGGTTAGCCCCTGCCATTGGCGAGGAGGCGTTTTTGGGGCAATCGGCGCAGCCATAGAAGGCCCGCTATAGCTATAAATGCAGCGATGCCCCCGGTGGAGAAGCCCAGCCCCCAACCCAGAGAGGAGTTGGTGGCATCCCGGATGGCGCCGAAGGCTATAGGGGCAATGCTGCCCGCGCCGAAACCAA
>JAZGDP010000066.1:0-9118 GCA_036477885.1 Dehalococcoidia bacterium | reverse complement strand
TTTTAATATTTTAGTAGCCGCATCCCCACTACAGCGCCGTTTTCTCCTTTCTCAACCCCGGGGGCTTTTTGAAGGCCTCGACAAAGGAGACTGGCTTTTCGTAGTCCGGTTCCCAGTCAGGCTGAGCGGGCGGTTCCTTCCCGATGGCACGGCCCATCTCCCTTATGTGGGTGGAAATAGTACCACCAGCCCTCATCCCTATTTGCACCGATGATAGGGTCATCTCCTCCCACTGTCAAACCCAATGCAATCAAGCTAAAGAGCAAGCTCTAGAAGCTATTTTCTTACAGGAACCAGTCAATGGGGAGGCGCCTTCTGGTAAAATAGATATAGATGAAGATGCGGCGAAGGGTTATAAAGAGTGAATACCCAACACACAAAGGGCCTGGAAACCTTTAGGTCTCTGGTGCCAGGTTGGTACTGGAGCCTGGGTCAGATGGATTATGAGGAGGCCTTTGACCTGCAATGCCGCCTGAGGGAGAGGCGTATTGCCAAGCAGATACCCGATGTTTTACTTCTCCTGGAACACCCACCCACCATCACCGTGGGACGCTCTGGTAGAAAGGAGAACATACTAGCATCAGAAAAATCCCTCAAGAAAAAAGGCATCCATCTCGTATACACCAACAGAGGAGGAGATGTTACCTACCACGGCCCTGGTCAACTGGTTGGTTACACCATCATAGACCTACACCGCTACGGAATGGACTTGCATCTCTTCCTAAGGATGTTGGAGGAAGTGAGTATACGTACCCTGGAGAGATGGAACATTAAAGCCCATAGATTGGACGGAATCACCGGGGTATGGGTGGAAAATGAAAAGATCGCCTCCATTGGCCTCCATATCAAACGAGGAGTGGCGCTCCACGGTTTCGGCCTAAATGTACAGCCCAACTTAGCTCATTTTTCGCTGATCTATCCCTGTGGCATACGCGATAAAGGGGTAACATCCATCGCCAAACTAATCCCGCGTCCCCTGGATATGAAGGAGATAGCGCCCTACGTGGCTAAGGTCTTTGGAGAGATCTTCCATTTGGATATGAAAAAGGCGCCGTCAGCAGGGTTCAATCTAGATCTAGATCTAGGCCAGCCCATGGGGGATTTCCCCTAGCAATAGAGAGACGTTATTGACAGAAGGGCATTAACGTGTAATATTTTATATAGTTAAAGAAGTTTTTAAACTAAGAAAATAATAGATGGTTACTTCGTGATTCCCGAGGATTTCTATTCATTGGGCGAGAGAAAATGCAGATCACACGACAGCGTATACTAGAGCGCATAAAATTTGCGGGCGCTATGAACATAGACCAGTTGGCCGAACAATTGGGCGTAGTGCCAGTTACTATCAGGGCCCATATTGGCATCCTGGAGAAGGAGAACCTCATACAGGGAGTGGAGGTGCGCACCGGCCGAGCGGGACGGCCAAGTATTCTCTATTCTCTTACCGACCAAGGAGACGGGCAGTTTCCCAAGAACTATGACATGCTCACCAATGAGGTCCTTGCCGCCGTCAAACGGCTCTACGGCGAGGAAGTAATGCTCAGGGTAATGCGTAAAATAGGCGAGGACTGGTCCGTAACCTATATGAATCGCATAAAGGGCAAAAACCTGCATGAGCAGGTCTATGAAGCAGCCCGTATCTTAAGCGAAGAGGGATGTCTCACTGAATGGACTAAAGAGGGAGAGGATTATTTAATAACAGCCCATAATTGCCCCTACAAACACGTGGCTCAAGAGAACCGTGAGATTTGTGAGATGGAGCTAAATTTCCTGCGCGAGGTTCTGGATAAGCCGGTGGAGCTAACAAACTGTGTCTGCGCCGGAGACCTCAACTGCACCTTTGCCATTAAAGCAGTCCAGTAGGCACAAACGCCCCGCTGAAGCGACAAAGGCAAAAAGCAACCTAGAGTCCATAATATCCTAAACTAAATAAGAAAAAGTGTAGGCTTTTGTGTATCTAAGAGGGACACAAAGGCCCTAGTTTTAAATAGGGGGTACGAACCTTGAGCAAATTTGTTCCAGTGGCAAAGGTCGATGAAATAGAGCCCGGGGAGCTTAAGCTTGTGGAGGCAGCAGACCAACAGATAGCCCTGGCAAATGTGAACGGCACCTACTATGCCTTTGACGCCGAGTGTACTCATAGCGGCGGCCCCCTAGATGAAGGGGAGCTTGACGACGATATAGTTACCTGTCCCTGGCACGCTGGGCAGTTCAATGTAAGGACTGGAGAGGTGGTGGAACCCCCTCCTGAAGAAAACGTCCCAACCTACGAGGTTAGAGTCCAAGGAACTGACATAGAAATCGCTATTTAGCAGGTACTATACCCCGATATTACTGGCGTAGCTACCGTGCAGGAAAAGAGCCCTGCTCTTTCTAAGACTCAAAGAACAGGGCTGCTTATTTTTAAGAGAACACCGGGATAAGCAGAGCGGCCAACCCTAAGAAGAAGAAAAACCCACAAATATCGGTAACAGTAGTTACAAACACCCCCGAGGCCAGTGCAGGATCCACCCTAAACAGCTTTAACCCCAGGGGAATCAGCACTCCGCTCAAGCCGGCCATCACCATGTTTAAGGCCATGGCTATACCTATGGCTAGGCCAATGGCCGGGTTCCCCTTCCACAGAAATGCCACACCTCCAACCACAAGGCCCAAAACCACTCCGTTGATAAATCCCAGGGTTACCTCCCGGAACAGCAATCGCCTGGTTTTGCTAAACTCTATTTCCCCTAAGGCTAAGCCTCTCACTATTAGAGTCAGGGTCTGAGTGCCAGCTATGCCCCCTTGACTTGCCACAATCGGCAGTAACGCCGCCACCGCCACCGTTTTAGCGATCGTGGACTCAAAGAGGCTTATGACTACAGCAGCAATGCCTACTGTAGCCAGATTTATGGTCAACCATGGTAGCCTTCTGCGAACGGAACCGATGATGGGGCCATGTAGTCGCTCCCTCTCGCTGAGGCCCACCATATGATACATGTCCTCGGTGGCCTCCTCCTCTGCTACCTCCACCAACTCCTCCATAAGAATGGCACCCAAAAGGCGGCCCTCTTGGTCCACCACAGGAAGGCTGTGGATATCATAGTGCTCCATTATTCGAGCGCATTCCTCCTGATCGGTGCCCGAAGGGACAGAAATAACGTTGGGGTCCATTATGTTGGCCACCCTGGCGTTGGGATCGGCCAAGATAAATTCACTGAGGCTGACCACTCCGCTGAGCCTGTTCCACATGTCTACCACAAAGAGATAGTCCATAATCTTAGGGTCGGGGCGAGACTTTCTCAACAGCGCTAAAGCATCGGCCGCCGAAGTCCTCTCCTTGAGGGCTATAAAGGCCGGGGTCATTATAGCCCCTGCACTTTCGTCGGCGTGCTCCAAGAGAGGCACCACCCTTTCGGCCTCGGTCATGGCATCTAAGGCCTCCTGAGCCTGAGCCGGTGGCAGATGACGCAGTATATTAGCAGCCGTGCTAGAGGTGGCCTTATCTAATATGAGGGAAAGGTGCACTGGATCGTCCTCTTTCAGCAGCGAAACGGCCTCCTCTACAGCCAGATGCTCAAGGATGTTGGCGGTGGCCTCGTGGGTAAGCTGGGATAAAATCTCCCTTTTTTGATGCAGATCCAGCTCAGTTAAAAGGCTTGCCTGGTCGGCGGCATGAAGAGCTGAAAGGATAGAGGTAGCCTCTTCTACCTCACCCTTCTCAAAGGAGGCCTTTATCCTATCGATCGCCTTGGGCACCTTGCCCAAGACTTCGGGCGTCTGCTCATGCATCTTTAAAACACCGTCCGCATTTTTACATTAGGCCTGAATCTACAGTCATAAAAAAGAGAGTGGGCAACCCTTTAAAAGATCGTCCACTCCCACCCTTAGGTTAGGGAACAATGCTACTTTAAGAGTTACATCTCTACTACTGAAATATATAGACTGCTGTAAAGAGCCGATTCAAAATGATAGATACACATATTCTATCTCTGCACCTATTTTAACAGGATGTGGCAAATTTATCAATAGGCATAGGGGTTTGTAGGGGTCAGCGAGGAGTTATTTTCTCTTTTTTGCTCGGGGAATGGCTACTGTTTGGCCAGTGGTTTCCATATTAAATATGTCGATGAGGTAGCCGCATTGTAAGCATTCCATAAAAGAGCCAAATCTATCGCGGTCTTTAAACATCGCTCCCTGACACTTAGGGCATGCCTTAAACCACAAAACACCCCACCCGCCCTTTTCGTTTAGCCGCTCTTTCGAAATAACCATAGCATTATATTAGACGCTAAAAGCCCCCTAATGGATTTATTTAGCTATGTCGTAGCACTGAAGGACCTCTACCTCAAGCCTCGATCCTTTAAGGGCGGAATAACTGGAGGGGAGCTTGGGAACCTGGTCACGCCCAATAGAAAACCAGATACACTATGCCCTTTTGCGCCCTTCATGAGTGATGGCCGGCAATGGAGAAGGCAAAGGCCTCCTTTGACTCACGGGTTAGAACCCAGAGGCTATTTAGCTTTGAATATCGGTTTTCGCTTCTCGGCGAAGGCCTTGGGCCCCTCCCGAGCATCCTCGGTGGAAGCGAGGTTAGCTGCAATGGAGTGAACCAAACGTTCGGCATCCCCCGGGGACAGGTTCCAGCCCCTATAGGCCAGCTCCTTGGTGACCCTTACTGCCAGGGGTGCGTTTTCACAGATACGATCAGCCAAGCTTTCAGCGGTGGAAATAAGCTTGTCTGGGGGCACCACCCTGCTCACCATCCCCAGGCGGTAAGCCTCCTGGGCGTTGATGAACTCGCCGCTAAGAAGCATCTCCAGGGCCGAGCTCATGGGTACGGACTTAGGGAGGGTGGTTGCTCCCCACCCGTGAAGCACCCCCCACCTGACCTCCGGAGAGCCCAGCTGAGCGTTCTCCGATGCGATACGGATATCGCAGGCCATGGCCAGCTCCAGCCCCCCAGCAAGACAATATCCATTGATGGCAGCTATGAAGGGCTTGATGGAAAACATGCTATGATACCAACGGGGAAAGCTCCTCTGGAAGAACTCTGCAAAGGGCTCCCGGGCATATTCTTTGAGATCGGCTCCGGCGGAGAAGGCCCTATCGCCGGCGCCGGTAACTATGGCCACCCACACTCCATCGTCTCTCTCCACATCCTCCAGGGCCTGCTCCAAAAGGCGGTACACCTCCCGGTTCATGGCGTTCATAGCCCCGGGGCGATTAATGGTGATGGTGGCTATCTTACCCCTTTTTTCATATTCTACGACGGCCATTTGTCCCTCCTTCTACGAAATTTGTTGTCTACTGCTTAAATTATTTCCTCTCTCACCTCCTGCTGCCTTGAAGTAAGGCATTATCTCCCGAGCAAAAATCTCACACTGGCGGGGCACTTCCGAGGGTGGACACACCAGATTAATGAGGAAATGTCTCACCCCTACATCAACGTACCTCTCAAGGGCCTCAATGCACTCCCTGGGAGTGCCCATGGCAGCCGCATTCTCGGGTTCCACCTCCCAGGGCACGCCCAACCTGGCACTTAGAATCTCTGAGGATACTCTACGAGCCTTTTCCGCATCTTCATCAAGGCATAGCCATGTGAACAGGGCCCATTGGAAGGACGATGGATCTCTACCCAGGTCGCTGGCGCGATCCTCTATTCGCTGGCGGACGGAAAGATAGGCCTTGGCCGGCACATCCACGGGCATGAAGCCATCGCCGAGCCTAGCCACTCTTCTAACGACCCCCTCTGGTATATCATCGTGCCACACGCTGCCGATCCAGATGGGGATGGCCGGCTTTTGCACCGATTTTAAGCCTAAACCAGCGTCTTCAAACTTATAAAATCGACCGTGGTGGCTCATCTTCTCGCCAGTAAGGAGCCTTCTTATTATCCCCAGGCTTTCGTCGGACATCCTGGCCCTCTGGCGCATGTCCAATCCCAGCACCTCGAACTCCCTTGGCAGGTCTCCCCCTATGCCCGCCCCAAATATGAGCCTGCCCGACGATAAGGCATCCACTGAAAGGGCTGCTTTGGCCCAGTGGAGAGGGTGCCTAAAAGGCAACACCACTACAGAGGTGCCCAACTTAATGCGCCGAGTGCGGCTGGCCACGGCAGATAGAAGCACAAAGGCCTCAAGGCGGGGCAACATGATATAATCGGTCACCCAGAAAGAGTCGTAGCCTAGGGCCTCGGCCTTTTCGGCGAACTCCAAAGGGCCCATTACGTGCTCGAACCCGCTATATATGGCGCCGAATTTAATCTGTGTCACGGTTTACCTCTCCCCTTCTTAAAGTGAGGGATGACTTCCCGGGCTATTACCTGGTATTGACGCATGACGTCGGGGCGACGGCAGGCCATGTTGAATATGAAGTGTCTAACCCCGGCCGAGACGTACCGTTGGATGGTACCCACGAAGTCCCGGGGGGTGCCCAAAATATTGGCTTTGGAGTTATCCAGGGACCAATGAAAACCCAGCCTGGCGCTGATATGCTCCTCAGCCTCCCGGCGTGCTTCTTCTGCGCTATGCCCCAAACAGGCCCAGAACATGATGGCCCACTCAAAGGAAGAGGGGTCTCTTCCCATCTCACTGGCGTATGCCTCTATCTTCTGGCGAACCTCCCCGTAAGCATCGAAAGGCATGTCTACAGGGACAAAGCCATCGCCAAATCTAGCGGCCCTCTTCAATACCCCTGGGGCTACCCCGTCATGCCATTCGCCCCCCACCCATATGGGTATATGGGGCTTCTCTCCTGTTGGGGAGCTCATGGTAACATCCTGAAATTGAAAACTCTTGCCATCATGGGTTATGTTGGACTCGGTGAGCAGCCTTCTCATCGCCTCCAGGGTCTCGTCAGATATACTGGCCCTGCTCCTCATGTCCAACCCCATCATCTCCAGCTCCTTGGGGAACTCACCCCCTATTCCCACCCCCAGGATGAGGCGACCAGAGGACAAGGCATCCACTGAAAGAGCCAGTTTAACCCATTGTATGGGATGCCTGAAGGGAAGCACCGCCACAACGGTACCTAGGGTGATGCTGCGAGTCCTAGCGGCCGCGGCGGAGAGGAAGGTGAAGGGGTCTAGAGAGCCTCGCAGCAATACCTCAGTTACCCAGAGGGAATCGAATCCCATTGCCTCGCTACGTTGGGCGAATACCAGCGGCTCAATCACTCGATCCAAGCCGCTATAGACCGTGCCAAACTTGATGTCGTCCTCAGCCATGAGCCATCTATCTCCAAGGCGAGAAATCTCCGCCAATTATAACAAAACTAGACTGCCACCTGATAATACTACAGCGTTTCAGCCTAATCCTTAATACCTGGTCCCCTCAATTAAACATCTTTAGTTACTTTCACTGGTGTTTGATTGTGTAAATCCCTCTATACATGAACAGACGCCGCTTTAGGCGAACGCAGCGTGTTTTTTACCTTCCCAGCCCACCCTGTGAAATTTCTGAGGGGCTGCACCCCTTTGGCAGGGTCTGGGGTTGTCCCTCAGAGAAAACCTCCTGGGCAGAGATGCGCTATGGTGGGTGAGAGAATAGGCTCTGCGTTAGCCAGGAATGCCCTAGCCAAGCGATAAGAGATTAATGGAACTGAATATTAAAACTGAGCACTAAATTAGGAAGAGGGAGGAATCAAAGATCGAATGCCGTGAAAGGGGAAGATTAATTTCTTAATCTCCTGAACGCTGTCCTCGGCAAAGCGCTGCGCCGTCTCCTTTGCCGATTCTTCTATATTGGGTCTATCCCTGTCCCGGAGTTCAGTTAAGCCATAGCGTTCCCGATAGTCGGGGGGGATTTCGTTGGGCCATTCTTTATTTATCATCACCCCATAGGCCAGGGTGATAGATCGAGCGAAGGTGCCAGGCTCGTATCCTCCCCCTCCCAGGGCTATCCATTTAGGGGCCAGCTTCCCTAGCTCCTCTATGGCCGTCGTATAGGCATGGGTGGTTAGCTGGAGGTGAGCCAAGGGGTCCAGATAATGGGAATCTATGCCTAGCTGAGTCACCAAGATATCTGGGTTGAAGGCCTTTATCAGGGGCGGCACCACCTCATTAAAGGCCCAAAGATAGCGCTCATCATCGGTATAGGGAGCTAAGGGCAGGTTTACCGCATATCCTTTACCCTTCCCAGTTCCCATCTCCGCAACATGGCCAGTGCCCGGAAAAAGATATTGCCCCGATTCATGCAAGGATATGGTCAGAACGGCATCGGTATCATAGAAGGCATCCTGCACCCCATCGCCGTGGTGCACATCTATGTCCACATAGGCTACCCTCATTCCCCACTTGAGCAGGTATCCAATAGCTATAGCGACATCGTTGAAGACACAGAACCCCGAGGCATATTTAGGGCCGGCGTGGTGTAACCCTCCCGAGGTATTGAAGGCCACATCCACCTCGCCGTCGAGCACCTGCTCCGCGGACACTAAGGAGGCCCCCACCGCCAGCGCCGATGCCTCGTACATCCCCTTATAGGTGGGATTGTCCCCGTAGTCGCTGAAGTTGTATATGGCGGGATCCACCAGGGACTGCCCTCGGCTAAAGCCCTTAACCGCCGCCACGTATTCTTTATCGTGAAAGGAGGCGACCTCCTCCTCGGTGGCAGGCCTGGGGCTTACCAAGAGGGCGTCTGATTCTTTAAAAGCATGGTAAGATTCCAAGAGCTCATAGGCTAAACGCAGGCGACTGGGCACAAAGGGGTGGTCCTCCCTGAGAACGTGCCTGGACAGGGCATCGGAGTAGATATAGGCACTCCTCCTAGACATTCTGCACCCTCACCATATCCAGTTTCTGTTTCATCCTGTGCCAGTGAGTCCCTTGCCAGTAGATGCGCCGACAACCGGGACAGGATACGAACTCCGAGTGGGTTTCCAACACAAAGGGAGGCACCTTGTGGCGCACCGCATCCTTCTGGACATCCATCAGCGGCCGATTACATTCGATGCAAAGGGAAAACTCCCCCTCCTGGGAATCCAGGTTGAAAGCCTCGATAACCTGCCTTAGCTGTTGCGTTACATCGTCATATCGAATATGAAGGGCCTTAAGCTGTCCCGAGGTGACCACCCGCCGACGAAGAATGTGAGAGTCCTTGGTGAGCACCACTCGCCCTTCTTGCAAGCCTATACGAAT
>JAZGDP010000065.1:0-5134 GCA_036477885.1 Dehalococcoidia bacterium | reverse complement strand
TCCGCTCCACCCTTGCCAAGTTCGTATACCTTCCCTGGTGACATCTCCCAGCTTGATCCTAATGGCTTCGCTGACCCTCGCTCCGGTCTCCCACAGGAGCCTGAGGAACAGACGATCCCTTTCACTTTCGGCGGCATCGATAAGCTGGTGGGCCTCCTCAGGTGTTAGGTAGTAAGGAAGCCGACGGCTTAGATGTCGGGATACCTCAGCTCGTGCCAGTGGGACTAATGAGATTGTATCGGACCTACCTTTTTGTATTCCTATAGGGCCACCAACTTCTTTGCGGGCCAAGCTCTTCACTGCACCGACTCCTCAACCTGTCCATGCAACAAAGCCTCCACTGAATCAGCGGCTAACACCTCCCGCAGGGTGAGTCCAGTCTCCTTCAACCGTACGTGTATGTAGGCGTCAGAGCAGCCCAGCTCTCTGGCAGCCGCTATAACCTTTCGATGCCGGTGTATGGACTCTACGATTTGCTCTAAAGGCACGTTGAGCCGAGGGCGTCCTCGCAGCGTTTGTTTCATCCTCTCAGACCCTCTTACAAATTCTTATAAAATCCCTTCACCTCTTGCTCCGATGTACTCCCTGTGCCCAGTCCTTTCCACCCCATCCTGTGGGCCAAATCATACTTACGCTGCTTGGATTTATCAGGGTCAAACGGGCAGAAGGCTATGTAAAAACCCTCCGGAACAGGGCCAGTGAGCCCGACTAGGTTAGCGATAACTTGTTGGAGCAAATTACCTGTCATCTGTCTCCTCCTTTGGATGCTGCTTTCTATCCTCAGTGGCAGCCCTGTTTAGGACCGGGTACCGCTTCTCGTTACGCCCTGCTGCCCTCAGAATTAAGTTATAGACTTGCCGAAGGCGCGAATTGGAATCAGGGGGGTGGTCAGAGGATAGGATTACCTCGATAGGAGGATTGCTCCTCGGAGAAGGAGACTTGGAAGATTTGGAATCGGGATTCTTAAACATCACACGGCCTTTCGTCGCACGCCCCGTTTCCTTGAAGGACCCGGTACCGTGCAGAAAGGCCGCGCAACCGGCTCTGTTTTATATAATTGCCTTTATTCTAAACCATCAATAGTTTCTTCGTCTAGTGATAGCGCTCTGGCGGAGCGGGAACACGGATTACCAACAGAACGCCTACTGCCTCGGCAGTAACAAGATTACTTCGCCCGCAGGTGGGACAGATCCCCCGAACAGGCAGGACATCGTAGGCGCTATCCATAGCATCGTTGCCAATGATCCTATGATTGGACGGATAGCGCCTCAGCTTGGCCGTTTGGCCCTTTTTCATCCGTTGCCGGGCACGGTTTGAGAGCCTTCATGTCCCGTCGTGTTCTATGTCCCAGCCTGGAGGAAACTCTAGGAATTTTTCTGGTTGTGATTCATCATCAATTCGGACCAAACGTGCCATCATGGCTCCACAATCAATTTGGCCACAGAGAACGTATTCTCCGGCTTTATCCAGCCTCGCGTAGAGCCCTGTGCTCTTGACTTGGCGGGAGGAAGCCTAGGGCCTAGACATCCCAACATCCCGACTATGAAGTGTGGCCGCGGGCATCATATCTATGACGTTGTTTAGTTTGACCAAATTATCGCCCATTTTCCACTCCCACTCTGCTCATTTTTTATTATAGTTGCAATGGGTATAGCTTTCAAGCTGGCACCCTTGTCCGCACCAGCTCCCGCTCCAAGGTGAAGCGAAACGGTGTAATTGCGTACACGCCATCAGCATGGCGGCTTATGTTTTAAGAAGACCTTCCAATCCTTTTATTCTTTTAGCCCCAGGGTAGACACCTCTTGGGTGGTGAGGTCGGCCACTCGGATGGCGTGGTTATTGGTATCGGCTATATAGAGCTTGCCCTGGGCTATGTTCAGGCCTCCCGGCTCATTGAAGAGGGCCAGTTTTCTCCCGCCGTCTTTGTATCCTGGCTCCCCTGTTCCTAAAAGGGTTTCGGCGCCTTGGAGGCTGGGGAAAACCCTTTTGATTTTGTTGTTGTAGGTGTCGGCTATAAAGAGCACCCCATCGTGGTGGCATATGCCTATAGGGTGCTGCAATCGTACCTCAGCGCCAGTGCCATCCACATCGCCGAAGACGAACAGGTCCAACCCCACTATGGTGCTTACCGTGCCATTGGGATCCAGGTCGGCGACACGGATGGAGCTGGTCTCGCTGTCGGCGAAATAGAGCTTCTCTCCGTCGGTGGTGATGCCGCTGGGCTGGGCCAGCCAGGCCTGGGGGAGGTGACCATCTCTAATTCCCTCCCTTCCGTTGCCGGCATAGGGATTTATATCCTTGGTATTTAGGTTCATTGCCCAAAGCTGATGGAGGCCGGCCATGGCTATGAATAGAGTGTCGGAGTAGATACATAGGTCCCAGGGAGAGCTAAGCTCCACCGAAGGGCCTTCCTCACCGGCGTGAAACATCTGCGCCTGCTCCCCTGTGCCAGCGATGGTCTCCACCCTTCCCTGGGATAGGTCCACTTTGCGTATGGCGTGGTTTTCCGTATCGGCCACATAGAGGATACTGTCGGCCAGGGCCATGCCCTGAGGGTGGTCGAACCGGGCATTCTCCCAGGTGCCGTCTTCCAGGCCAGCCTCGCCGCTGCCTATCACCAGCTGCATCGAGCCGTCTAGGGAGGCTACGATAATCCGGTTGTGGTTGGAGTCGGCTATGAACAGGCGCTCCGAGGCCTCATCTGCCAGGACCTTGCCGGGAAAAGAGAGGGGCGACTCGTTTTTAGCTTGCTCCAGCTTAAATTCAAGGGGAGTGCGATCAATGAGGCCCTTAGAGTCGAACTGCTTTACCATCTCTCCAATAAGCTGATCGAAGGACTCAAAGCTTATTTCGCCAGCGTGTTGCCCTACGACCTTGCCCTGGGGGTCTAGAAACATCAGGGTGGGCCATGCCCTCACTGAATATTGATTCCATATGGTGAAATCCTTGTCGTTGACCACAGGGTGCTCTATCTCATAGCGGAGGATGGCCTGAAGGATGCCCTCTGTGTCCTTTTCCGAGGTGAATTTAGCCGAATGAACCCCTATCACCACCAGCTCGTCTTTATACTTGCGCTCCAGTTTCCGCAACTGCGGAAATACGTGCATACAGTTGATTCAACAGTAGGTCCAGAAGTCCAGGAGGACTATTTTCCCCCTCAGGTCTCTAATGCTCAATGGCCTATCTGTGTTGAGCCAGTCCAACCCGTCAGGGAAATCGGGGGCGTTGACCGTGCCCACGTATGATTGTTCTTGCATATGGGAACCCCTTCCAACACTACTGAGCTTTATCGACACACAACTTGGTACATTTTACCATTTTTCTTTGCGACTAGAGAATTCCAAACCTCTTCTTAATTTCTCATCGCTGTTGTGGTAGGCTTAGCTCGATAAATCTCCGGGGGGCAATATCATGCTTACAGACCCTGAAAAGAGGCTGCTGTCGACTATATCGGGCGAGAGGGCATTTAAGAATGTGGAGGCCCTGGTTTCTGGGGAGAGGGTTTCAGGGAGTGGGGAGGAGGCGGAGGGGGCAGAGAAGGTCAAGGGTATGCTAGCTCCCTACGTAGACATCTGTGAGCTGGAAGGCTTCCCTGTTACAACCTATGTCCGCGGCAGGGGCTCTCTGGAGGTTGTGTCTCCCGAGAAAAGGACCATACCCTGTGAAGTGAACCCGGTGAGCGTCTCAGGGAGGGTGGAGGGTTACCTGGCCGATGTTGGTAAAGGTCGGCGAAAGGATTATCAGAAGCTTCCTGGGTCTGGGGAAGACATGATAGTCCTGGCCTCGGCCGAGGGTGGCCTCACCGGAATCGCCCTGGAGGCTCAGGCTAAGAAGGCGCAGGCCCTGATATGCCACTTTACCCCCAAGAGGGATGACCTCATATCGATCCACGGGGTAAACACCCACCTGCCAGTTTTATCCATAAGCAGCCGCTCCGCTGCCTGGCTGAGGGAGCTTTTGGGCAAAGAGGATGGGGTGCGAGTTCGGCTGGAAAGCCATATAAAGACCTCGCCTGGCACCTCCTATAATGTAGTGGGCACCATCCGAGGAAATCAGTTCCCTGATGAGGTGATCTACCTCACCGCTCATCACGATACCTGGTTCCACGGCGCCAACGATAACCTCTCTAGCATAGGCTGCCTCCTAGAGATAGCCCGGCTGTTTAAGGAGCACCGCCCTAAACGCACCATTAAGTTTATTGTCTTCGGCTCCGAGGAGTCGGGCATAGAGCTGGGGCGGGACGCCATCTACTGGGACAGGGGCTCCTACGCCTATAGCGAGGCCCACCGAGAGGCTCTGGAGGGGCGGGATGAGGGAGAGATAGCCCTTTGCATGATCAACGCAGAGATTTTGGGCTATACCCCCCGCACTGACATCGAGGTCAGTCCTGATGTCATTCCCTTCGTCGAGGAGATCAGGACTGCCTTTGGAGGACACATAGCCGTCCGAGAGCTTGCCTCCACTTGGGATTGGACCTTTAGCGATCACCTCTGCTTCCACACCCTGGGCGTACCCTCTATGTTCGTCAAACCCGCCGAGGACCATGCCTCCGCCGAACTGCCCGACTACTTGACAATCTACCACACCCATAAGGATGACCTGGAGAGCGTAAGCCCTGTGGCGCTAGAGAGCAACAGCAGACTTCTCGCCCTGCTAGCGCTACGACTGGATGAAGCCTCCACCCCTCCCTATCCCCTGGAAAATGTGGTGGAGATGGTTCGACAGAGTATGCACATCCTTCCCAACAAGGCCAAGGTGGCAGAGAAACTGCAAAAGGCATTGGAGCGTTGTCGTCGAGCCTCCGCGAGAGGGGAGAAGACCAGGCTCATCCTTCGGCTTGCTCGAATCCTCAACAAGAACATCTACGCCTTCGAAAACTACCAGCCGGTGAACAAGCTCGCTCGTCTTCTAGAAGCCCTATCCCACCTCGATGAGGCCATCTCCAAGGCCGAAGCCGGGGATATGGAGGGAGTTAAGCAGGCGTTGTACAAAATCCCCGGCGTCCCCTTCAGCCAGGCCTACAGTCGCTACACCGTGGAGCAGCTTCACCGACTGGTCAGGGAGAGCTCCATTCTATCCCGCCTTTCCATCTTTGAGCTGGATATGTCTGAAGCCGTAGTGCTGGCAAGCGCCT
>JAZGDP010000064.1:0-6290 GCA_036477885.1 Dehalococcoidia bacterium | reverse complement strand
AGCCACGCCGGTCATCTCCAGGGAACTATCCGGGTCGGGCCTTGCTATACGGCCGTCTCTCCCCCATCCACTACTAGAGATGAGCCCGTCACGAAGGCCGATTCATCGGAGGCTAAATATAGAGCAGCATAGGCGATATCCTTGGGATAACCTATCCTGGGGAGCAGGGCAAATCCCTCTACTAGCTTTGTATATTCCGGGTTATCCAGTTGGTCTTCGGGAATGCCAGACATAGGTGTGGCGATGCTCCCCCCTATAATAGAGTTAACTCGGATATTTTCCTTAGCGTAGATCACCGCGGTATTTTTGGTGAGGGCGATGACTCCCCCTTTGGATGCTTGATAGGACGCTGAGGTGAGCTCACTGCCTACCACCGTGCTCCATACTGAGGCGTTATTGATGATGGAGCCACCACCAACCTTGATCATCTCGGGAATGGCGTACTTGGTGCACAGAAACACCCCCTTCAGATTGATATCGATGGTCTCATTCCACTCCTCCTCCGATTCCTCTAGTAGATGGGCATTGTAAAAGATTCCCGCATTATTAAAGAGGATGTTGAGCTTACCGTAAGTGCGCACCGTGGTGTCGATGACATTCTTCACATCGGCGGTCCTGGATACATCTGTACGAACAAAGATCGCCTCGCCGCCACCTTCTACTATCCTCTTTACCGTCTCCCTTCCCGAGGCTTCGTTACGGGCGGCGATGACCACCTGAGCCCCTTCCTGGGCGAAGAGGATAGCGGCGGCCTTTCCCATTCCTGAGTTGCCCCCTGTTATAAGGGCTACTTTATCCTTTAACCTCATGTTGTACTACCTCCTGGTTCAAAGGATCCCTCTCTAATGCTTATAGTCTTGTTGTAGTATTTTATGAAGATGGCGCGTTCCACTAAGGATAGCTATTCTCTATATTCAGCCTTTGGTGAATGGAAGGGCAAAGGTCTCTCTGGGAATGAGGGCTGGTGGACTAAGGGTCTGAGCAGTCTCGAGTGTATCCACAGTTGGTACAGATTATCTTGCAGTGGATCTCAACCGCCGAAAAGCCGCAGATGTCGCAACTAAGGGCGTCCTCCCTTTCCTCGATGGGGAGGATTTTTTGAGGGGTTTCCTTCATTGACTCCCTTTTATTCCAGACGTAAACTCCTCTCACAAGATTGTATCACTTCTATGAATAGTAAGGAAGTATCACCTTTGTCTAATTTACACTGCTGTATAGGTCTTCCGTGGGGCCGTGTAGAGACGCCTTAAACTGGACAGATTTTCCTTCACAAGTTAGAATGGACAATAAGCAGCCAAGGGCCCCGCTTTAGATAGACTTCTTTTGACGCTTTACCGCTGGTAGGGAGGACTCTTTGTACAGATGGACCAGAGTATAAGTGTAGGCATTATAGATAATATCAAGGACCTGGTCTATGATGTTGCTACAAGCTACGCCAAGAAGCTCAAGTCAACCTATTATGCAGACATTAGGGTTGAGGTTGGAGAGGCGCAGGCGGCGGTGGCGGAAAACGGCAGCGAAAGGTATAGCGCTCAAGACTATAGCTTCTCCTTTGGTGTTAGGGTTCTCGCTGGAAAGAAGGCGATTGCCCCCGGATATTTTGGCCAGGTTCTCGGTAGCGCCGACTTGGATAACATCTCTGAGATCATCAAAAATGGCGTAAGGCACGCATATCAGAGGGCACTGGCCAATGCCAAAAGAAAGGCCCAGGCCAAAAAGATATACGGGGCCCTGGCGGAAGGCCTTCATAATGCCAAGTTAGCCCATATTGAGGTTCATCAAGATGTGGTGTCGGCGGATTACGAAATAGACCCTCGTTCGGTACGCCTTAGCGACCTTGCCCAGTACGTGAAGGAGGTCTCCAAGGCCATGACTTCCCTGAGCAACGAGGTGAAACATACCTTCACCTCGGGCATAACAGGGGTGAGCAGGCATCTCTTCTGCAGCTCTGAGGGTGCCAGTATAGACCAGAGCTTCGCTTTAACTCAGGGGATGGCCTTTTTGGTGGCCCAAAGCGATAAGGGAAATCAGGAGTTGTACGATTTCATTGGCCACCAGAGGGGTTGGGAGGTGTTGGAGCGAGGGGTGGACGAGGAGTATATCCGCAATCCTGACTTCATGACCTTCTCTCTGAATTTGGCTAAAGACGCCATAGAATTAGCCAATGCAGAGCCTTTAAAGAGCACCTCTAAAGATGTGGTGGTAGTAACCGACCCCCACTTTAATACCTTAGTGGCCCACGAGATTGTGGGTCATCCAACGGAGCTGGACCGAGCCATTAAAATGGAGGCGGGCTATGCCGGTAGGTCGTGGTTGTTGAAGGACCTGAAGCAAACCCAGATAGGTAAGCAGATAGCCTCCCCTTTGGTATCGGCCTTTTCTGACCCAGCCTTGCCCGGTTACGGCCACTATAAATACGACGATGAGGGCACTCCAGCTAAGAAGGTTGTGCTCATTGAGAAAGGCATTTTCCGAGGCTTCATGAACAGTCGTCAGACGGCGGCCATCTTTGGGGTGAAACCCAATGGCTCATACAAGGCCAGCGACGCCTCCCTAGTCCCTCTCATCAGAATGTCTACCACGGTTTTTGCTCCCGGACAGCGGGACCCTCAGGAGATTATCAAAGAGGTGGACCACGGCTATTATGTGGTGGGACATCGCATACCCTCTATATCCGAATCCCGGGAGAACTTCCGCATCTCAGCCATGAAGGTCTATGAGATACGGAATGGACAGATAGGGCAGCTCTTCCGCAACGGAGGGATAACCTCCGATAGCAGGGACTACTTTATGAATGTGGATGCCGTGGGGAACGACTTTAGGTTATATCCCATCCCTAATTGTGGCAAGGGACAACCCATGCAAGCCAAGAGGTTGGGCAACGGCGGGCCCACAATGCGTAGTCGCGCCAAGCTCGCTGGAGTTTAGGGCATGATAAGCCTCAGCAAACTGAAAACCACGGCTTATGAGGCGCTGCAATACCTTAGGGTCTTTGACGATATAAAAGAGGTAGAGGTCTTTGTAGCTTGCAACGGCAGCCTCTTGACCCGTCTTAATTACACCTCTCACATACCCTCAAATGGCGTGGAGGAACCCAAATCCACTGAGTCCTATGGGATAGGCATTCAGGCGGTTTTTCAGACGCCGGAGGGGATCAAGATAGGTTTCGGCAGCGAACCCAGCAATCTATCTATAGAGGGGGTGAGAAACGCTCTGGAAAAGGCTCGGCGGGGCGCTGTTTACGACCCGGAGTTTAAATCTTTAGCCAAGCCATCCAAAAACAAACGCATCCTTAAAGGAAAATACCATGACCCCAGGCTAATGAACCTTGCGGATGAGGATCTGGTGGAGACTGGTTGGAGGGTGTTTAGAAGCGCCCTCGATACCTTCACCAATTCCGAGACCCTGCTTCTGGCGGCGAAATCTAAAGAGAAGATAAGCTCCCTGGGCCTTATCCTGGGAGGCGACGTCAGCATTCTTCAGGAGCGAATGGCCATCGGCTCCTATCATTTCCCCAGAATTCAAGCAGACGAATCCACTCTTATCATGTCTTTCGTTACCGCCATGGTGGAAAGGGAGAGCTCCAAAGGAAGTGGCTGGTCGGTGGGTACTCACTTGAAGGATTTCACCGGCGAGGCGGGAGCCGTTGCAGCCAAAAGCGCTATAGATACCATAGGGGGACAGAGGGTAAAGGATGGTGAATATAAAATCATCTTTGGCAGACAGCCCATCGTGGACCTGATGACCCATATAGTCCTGCCGTGTTTGACTACAGAAAGCTTTTATGCCTCAGCCTCGGCTTTTCTGGGCAAGTTCGGCAGCCAGATGGCCTCAGAGAAGATGACCCTCTATGATCACGGAGCATTGCCCGAATTAACGGCCAGCAAAGGCATAACTTGCGAGGGGCTGCCCACGGGTAAGACGGAGCTCATTAAAAATGGTGTGCTGGTGGGCCTCCTGTCCAACTACTATGAGACCCAACGCCTGCTGGCCGACTCTCATGGTAAGGATAAACTAGGGGTGGAGCCCAGGTCGGTGTCGGCAGGCATTGAACCCCGCAACGGCTTTCGATTCGCTCGGGGCGGCGGCAGACATTTCGACGCCCAGCCAGGCATATCGGCCACTAATCTAATAGTGGAAGGCAGCGATGATCTCACTTTGGAGGAGCTGATTCAGGATGTCCGGGATGGCCTGTATATAGGCAGGATCTGGTACACCTATCCCATCAATGGCCTTAGGGCCGGCGATTTCACCTGTACTGTGGTGGGCGACTCATATTTAATTAAGGATGGCAAGATATCTGCCCCCATTAAGCCCAACACCATAAGGATTGACGATAATATCCATAATGTGCTAAACAACATTACGGGTATATCCAAAGATTTAAAGGGGACCGTAGTTTGGGCTGCCGATGAGATTGTCCATACCCCAGAGTTAGCTGTAAGCAACGTCCACGTTAGGGAGATCGCTACCTTTATGGAACAGCCATAAAGATTCGCTCATCCCTGACCATTTGTTGGAGCAAACCCTCTAAGATACACTCCCCACTAACCCCTGGATAAACTGGATTAAACTCTCGGAGCCTCGGCACCGCAAGAATTTTCCTTTGTTGACACATTTAGAGGGGGTTGATAGACTTAAGTCGCTCTACTTTGGGGTGCAAGGGAGGCAAGAAAGCTTCGCTTTTGGTGGCTGTAGAGGCTGAAGAAAACCTTTAACAAAGGGAAGGAATATATGCTGACTAAATCTGCGCTGGAACGTTACGTTGATACACATCGCAAATCCAAGGAGTTATATGAGCAGGCCCTTAATATCTTTCCCAGTGGTGTAACTCACGATCTACGCTATTTCGAGCCCTTTCCTATATATGTGAGCCGGGCTCAAGGCACTCGCAAATGGGACGTGGATGGCCACGAGTACGTAGATTTTATTATGGCCAGTGGCGCCTTTTTTCTGGGATATGCTCATCCTTCTGTGGTGGAGGCTGTAACGACTCAGGTGGCCAACAGCACTCACTACAGCGCCTGCCATGAATTGGAGCTGGAGTGGGGTCAACTGATCCAACAGCTGATACCTTCGGCTAAACGGGTGAAGTTCGTTGCCTCCGGCACCGAGGCTATCATGATGGCCCTTCGTCTGGCTCGAGCCGCCACCGGCAGGCAAAAGATAGTCAAGTTTGAGGGTCACTATCATGGCTGGTTCGACCATTTACTGATCGGTGTCATCCCCCCTTACGATAAACCCTATTCCCAAGGTGTCCTTCCTGAGGACCTGGCCAACACCATAACCCTCCCCGTGGGTGATGAGGCTCTACTGGAGGAGACCCTTTCCAGGGGGGATGTGGCCGGCGTTATAGTGGAGGCCACGGGTGCATCCTATAGTGCTATTCCCATGAAGAAGTCCTTTTTGGAGGCGCTAAGACGCATCACCACCAAATACGACACTGTGCTTATTTTCGATGAGGTAATCTCGGGCTTTCGTTGGTCTCCCGGTGGAGTGCAGGCCCTGCGAGGCGTCACCCCTGACATCACCGTTCTGGCCAAGATAATGGGCGGCGGGCTTCCTGGGGCGGCGGTGGTGGGGCGGGAGGAGATATTCGAACGGATGAAGTTTAAGGACGACCCTCATTGGAACAGATATGAACGGGTTCCCCACCCCGGCACCTTTAACGCTAATCCCCTCTCGGCGGCTGCCGGCATAGCTACCTTGAAATTGGTAGCCACTGGGGAGCCTAATCGTAAGGCCGATGAGGCTGCGCTAAAGCTACGTCAAGGAATACACAAGATTATCCAGGATAAGGGGGTGGAGGGGGGCTGCTATGGAGAGGCCTCCACCTTCCATATATATCTGGGGCCCTGTGACAGGGATACCTCCCAATATGACGGATTGCCTCCCACCCAAGATCCAACGCGCTTGAAAGGCATACCTTCCTCTATCACCAAGGGAATCGCACTAAATATGTTGGTTAACGGCGTTCATACCATGTATAGGGGCTTTACCTCGGCTGTGCATACCGATGAGGATATCCAGAAATTTCTCGAGGCTTTCGATAAGTCTTTGGATGCCCTCATAGCCGATGGCGTAGTCAGCCTTAGGAAGTAGGGCAAATAGGTGAAGCTGCCTAACGAAGGGTGAGGGGAAGAGGGATAATAGATTAAGGGGATAGGGGGCCTGTCTACTGCTCAAAAGGAGGTAGCGATGGCAATTATAACCAGTGTGGAGGAATATACTGCTAGACATCCCAAGTCCAAGGCGTTGTACGAGAAGGCTAAGAGGCTCTTTCCCGGCGG
>JAZGDP010000063.1:0-8127 GCA_036477885.1 Dehalococcoidia bacterium | reverse complement strand
CTACAGCGCATTCTTCGGCACCAATTTGGAGAAGAGGCTGAAGGAGCTAAACCCGGAGAAAGTCATGGTGTGTGGTGTCTGCACCGATATATGCGTACTGCACACCGTGGCCGATGCTCGGAACAGGGACTATACGGTGGAGGTGCCCACCGATTGCGTGGCCAGCTTCGACGAGGAGGCTCACAGGAACGCCCTGAGGCATATAGAGAAGATTTTGGGTGGACGGCTGGTGCAGGCGGTGGGGAAACTATAGCTTTAATAGGGAGACGATAGGCATTAGCGCTAAAGAGCATCAACCCTCCTTTGAAATATCCGAGGCCGTCTTGTCTGGAGAGACGGCCGATGTCTATTTTCAGCGGACCATGGCCATCCTGGAGAAGGAGGGGATAAATCCCGTAGTCGTGATGGAGTTTTTCCCCAGCAGGGCAGGGGTCTTCTGCGGCATTCTGGAGGTGAAGGCCCTGCTGGAGAGGGTCTTGTCCAAAGATAATAGCGAAGTGTGGGCCCTCCCCGAGGGGGCCTCCATGGACCGGAGGGAGGTGACTCTGCGGATAAAGGCCCCCTACCGGTCATACGGTCTCTATGAGACCGCCCTATGTGGCATCCTATCCCAAGGAAGTGCGTGGGCTACGGCCGCCAGGGAATGTGTGGAGGCGGCGCAGGGCATCTCGATCATAAGCTTCGGGGCCAGACACGTGCACCCCTCAGTTTCGGGCCAGCTGGATTATGCTGCCGCGGTGGGGGGATGCACCTCATGCTCCTCTATCCTGGGGGGCAAGCTGGCAGGAGTCGAGCCCTCTGGTACCATGCCCCACACATTAGTTCTGGTTATGGGGGATACCGTTAAAGCTGCCCTGGCCTTCGATAAATATATGCCGTCGGAGGTACCGCGCATAGTCCTGGTGGACACCTTCCGAGATGAAGCCGAGGAGAGTCTAAACGTGGCTCGGGCCTTGGGAGAGCGGCTACAGATGGTGCGCCTGGATACGCCCTCGGAGCGGGGTCGGGTAACTGCCGAGCTGGTAAAGGAGGTCAGGGCCCGCCTCGACCTGGAGGGGTTTAACCATGTAGGTATCTTCGTTACTGGTGGCATAGATCCCGATCGCATTCGTTACTTTAGGGAGGGCGATTGCCCCATAGTAGGCTTTGGAGTGGGTAGCTATATCAGCAGCGCTCCACCTAACGACTTCACCGGCGACATCCACGAGATAGAGGGCAGGCCCATAGCTAAAAGGGGGCGCATACCCGGCATCACCCCCAACCCCAGGCTGGAACGCATACTGTAGTTCAGTCGCCCACGCCTTTTCTTACCCTCCCCACCCCACCTCGCAGCGCATCCTTCATAGCAGGCGCTCAGGGGGGCGGGTCAATAAAAACCCTCATCCTTTATAGCAGACGCCTGGGGGCGGGAGGGAGGGATAACTACGCTAAGGGATTAGCTAGGATTAAAGGTATGCCCTCTTAATAATGGATTTGATTGTTCGCCGCTGAACGCCTACCAGTTATTTCCCTCCCTGACCCACCCCGTAGCGCATGATTAAACATCCGTTCTGTTTTAAAGAAGCAATAAAACTCCAGTATTGCCAAGCTGAAGGTTCATGGCTATAATTTAGGCCATCATAAAGGTAGCAATACGGTAATGGATAAGACTCAATTAGCTGTCGTAGGAGCGGGGCCGGCAGGTGTGTCAGCAGCAGTGGAAGCGGCGCGGCTGGGCGTTCAAGTTACTCTCATCGACGAACATCCCGTTGAGCTCGCTCTCATGGGCCAGGAGATCCCGCTCCACTTCGGTCAGCGGATGATCACAACGGTGAGCAACAAGGCGGAGATGCTGACCCGAGTAGTGGCGGCCAGTCCGATGCTCCAAACAGCCGAGGACGCCGGGGTTGACATTCGGCTAGGCACGATGGTGTGGGACAGCTCCCGAGACAAGGTTTTGGCCCTCGCCGACGATACTCGCTCCTGGAGACTTGGGTACGAAGCCGTTGTTTTCGCGTCGGGAGCAAGGGATCTTGGAATAGCCTTCCCAGGATGGGAGAGGGCAGGGGTCACGGGAGCAGGAGGTCTATTGACTTTACTGGACAAATACCAGGCCTTCTCTGGCCAGCGGATTGCGATACTAGGGTCGGGTGCCCTTGGACTCCATGTCGCTCGCCGGGCAATAGAGAGGGGCGTTGAGGTAGCATGTATTGTGGACATCTCTCCTGAGGCCCGGGGTCAAGGTGATCTCGAAGAACGCTTGGTGAAAGAAGGTGTGCCGTTCTATCTGAGCCATACCGTCAAGGAAGCGAAAGGTGACACTGAGGTTACCTCCCTGATAATTGGCTCAGATGGAGATGATAAGGAAATCGAGTGCGATACCATCTGTTTGGCTATAGGACTAGTTCCCAGCATAGAGCTCATCTATTGGATCGGCTGTCAGATCCAGTTCGACCAACAGCGGGGTGGGTTCGTACCCTTGGTCGAAAAGAACATGCAGACCACCTACAAGGAGATCTTTGTAGCAGGAGACGCCGCGGGGTTCGACGAGGAGCAGTTCATCAACTCTGAGGTCGCCGCAACACAAGGACGTATCGCTGCCATCTCCGCAGCCCAGCATCTAGGTGCCATCGATGAAGGCAAGGCCGATATCCTAAAAAGTGAAATGGCGGTTCCTGCATCGACGGCATCGAGTGACAGTATCGAATATCGGCAGGCCTGGATTCAATCTATTGAGGCTGGCGATATAACGAGTGTCCCGATTTGCATATGTGAAGAAGTGACCCATGGCGACCTGTCCAGCATGATGGAACGAGGCCCCACGCATCCCGACCACCTCAAACGTCTAACAAGGGCCGGAATGGGCTACTGCCAGGGGCGAAGGTGTCGAGAACAGATTCAGATTCTCACCTCACAATTCATGGATGTCGATGTTGGACAAGTGGAATTGGCCTCTTACCGACCGCCTTTCCGCCCCCTGCCCCTGGGTCTTATCCAGAACCGGGATCTGTCACCTGAGGAAGAAGACTCTCTTTTCGCAGAATGGCATCGCCAAATGCGGGAGGAGTATCTTCATGGGACCGATACAAGGGATTGAGGAGTCAGATCAAAAGGGAGACATATGGACATAGATAGAGCCGACGTAGTGGTCATCGGAGGTGGGGTCATAGGACTGGCCACCGCCTACTTTACACTCAAGGAAGGAAAAGATGTGGTTCTGGTAGACAAGGGCATCCCCGGTTGGGAGGCGTCGGGGCGAAACGGAGGCTGGGCAGCGGGCCATGGCCTCGATATCCACGATATGAAAAACGCTGGATTCCTAAGGGAGGGAATCAAGATCTGGCAGACCCTGGACGAGGAGCTCGGCGCTCCTACGGAATTCGTCAAAGGAGGGTCGCTATCCATCGGCTTTACGGAAGAAGAAGCTTGGTATCTGGACAAAATTCTAGAGGTCTGCCCCAAAGTGGGCATTGAAGTAAAGAAGGTGGACCTGCGGGAGATGCAGGAGATCATCCCCGGCCTCCATGACCGAACGCTTTTGGGGCTCTTCTTCCCAGAGAGTGGTCAGGCGAATCCTCAGCTTACGTGTCAAGCCTGGGTTTGGGGTATCAAACGGCTGGGTGGCAGGGTCTACCAGAACACTAGGGTGACTGGCATTAACGTCCAACGGGACCGGGTAACGGGTGTCGAAACCACAGCTGGTAACATAGAAGGGGAGCAGGTGGTAAATGCTGCCGGTCCGTGGTCCAACGTTGTCAATGGAATGGTCGGCCTATCCTTACCTACTGAGATCATTCTCGTCGAGATGCTATGTACTGAGCCCGCGCCACCGCTTACCAAAGCCACCTTTTTGGGCAACGTTCTGTACTGTCGTCAGGCTGCCCACGGCCATCTGCATTTTGGCGGCTTCCAGACCCCTAGCATTGACGTTCGGAAGAGCGTGAATAAGCCGACCTCTTCCCTGACTACCGGCGACATAGCCAGGCGGTTTGTAGAGCTAGTGCCAACTACGGCCAACATCAGGGTCTTGCGCACCTGGGCGGGAATTATCGAAATGGTTCCCGATTTTACACCCATCCTAGGAAAGGCGGGGTATCCCGGAGGATATTATTTGAACGTTGGGTATGGAGGGATGGGATTCAGCTGGAGCCCCATTGCCGGCAAGATGATGAGCGAGCTTTTAGCGAAGGGCAAGACCTCCCTGGGCATCGAGGTTCTCAGCCCGTCGAGATTCTATCATTCTTCAGACTAAGTGGATAGAGGTCGTTAGTATCGGAAAATCCACGGGTATTGCCCGCCCCGTAGCGCTTCGCTAAGGGGCTCTAGGTGGCACTAGCGTAAAACTAGGCTCCCTGCCTCCTCTTAAACTCCAGGGTGAGGACCCGCCGAGTGCTATCGCATACCTTGGCCCGCTCGTCGATGCGCCACCCCGCCACCCAGACGATGTGCTGTGGGGAGCAGACCAGAGGGACTCGATCCCTCCAGGAGCGAGGCACCTTGGCATCCACCAGAAAATCCTGGAGCTTTTTGGGCTCGGCCATTCCCAGGGGCTGAAATCTATCTCCGGGTTTTCGGCCCCGCACCGTCAGCTTGTCCCCCACCACATCGAAATTCAGATGGGCCCGCCATCCGTGAGCCTCCGCCTTTCCGGCCTCTCGATCAGCGATTTTGGTTGTCACTTGCCACCCAGAGAGAAGGGTCTCCCCGGGCACCTTCAACCTTCTCTGGCCATTCAAGGAGGGTAGAGCCTTCGCCAGGGCTCCCCTGGGGCCAATGATACATTCGCCGTAGACCATAGTGGCGCTCAAACCCCGGGGCAGGGCAAGGCTCTTGCCCGCAGGCTTGGTCAACAGCTCCTGCAAGCCCTCGATATGGGCCGATGTTATATTCCCCAGGTCTCCCAACAGATGGCACAAGGTCCTCCTGAGCAGGTGTCGTTGGAGGGCCGGGGTCAGAGATCTCGTGGCCTCCAAGTTCAATACCAGCCCGTAGGGGCCTTCGCTGGCTACATCTTCCCACACCCGATAAATCTGACTATCCAGATATGCCAAATCATCCTGGGCGGCTCTAGCCAGGCGAAGCAGGGCATCCCTTATGTTGGGATTGTACCTCTCCAGGGCGGGCAAAAGCTCCCACCGAATACGGTTTCGCAGATATTTGATAGAGAGGTTAGAGGAGTCCACCCTAAAGCCCAGGCCGTGATCTCGGCAATAGCCCTCCGTTTCCTCCCTGCTGGCACCGAGGAGGGGCCTTATCACCGTTAGCACCTGCCGAGATGGCAGCCTCAGAGAGGTAACGGTCCTCATGCCCCCCAACCCCGTCAGGCCGGTGCCCCTGATGAGATGCATGAGCACCGTCTCGGCCTGATCGTCGGCGGTGTGAGCCACCACGACTCCTCTGGCTCCCGTGTCTTCCACCACCCGATGCAGAAAGGTGTACCTGAGCTCCCGCGCTGCCTCCTCCAACGAGCACCGCCGGGTAGCCCTATAGCTCTTGACATCCTCCCTCCCCAGGGTAACGGGCAGTCCCAGGTCTTGGGCCAGTCGAGCTACAAATTGGGCATCCTCCTCCCCTTCTGCCCCTCGCAGGCCGTGATTGAGATGGGCTACGTGGAGGTTTAGGCCTAGAGGGTCTTTCAATCTGTATAGAAGGTGAAGCAGACATAGAGAGTCGGGGCCGCCGGATACCGCCGCCACCAGGGGCTCACGGATATGGGCAAACCCGTGCTCCTCGAGGGATGCCCTAACCCCCTCCTCCAGAGGTTTTTTACCCTGTCTTCTCATAGTCTGGCCCTACTCAGGAGCGGCGGTCCTCCACCCAGTGGCACCGCTCGTTGAGAGATAAGAGGAGAGGTCCTGTCTCTCCAAACTCCAGAACACTGAAGGCGCCCACATCCTGCCGCACCCTGCGGAAATTGTCCAGCTTAGTATCAAGGGCCTTACAGATTATGCTCTGAATGGCGAAATTATGGGTAACCGCCACCACCACTTCCTGGGGGTGCCTGGCGACTATCTGTTGAATGGAGGCCCAAACCCGCTCCTGAAGCTGTGATATATACTCGCCTCCGGGCATCTTCAATGTAGAAACGTCCTCCATCCACTTCTTCATGAACTCGGGGTAACGATCCATCAACTCACTGTAACTCAGGCCGTCCAGCTCCCCCACATCCATCTCCCGCAGCCCCTCGTCATTCCTCACCTCCAGACGGTGAAAGAGGGCTATAGCTCTAGCCGTCTCCAAGGCTCGTTTTAGGGGGCTGGAGTAGATGGCGTCTATCCTCTCCTTGGCCAAGGCACTACCTAGAGCCTCCGCCTGTTTCCTCCCCCTTTCGTTCAACGGGAAATCGCTGATGCCCTGGGTTAGGCCTTCCTGGTTCCTCTGGGTCTCTCCGTGTCTCACCAATATCAGCTTCATCGCCTCGCCTCTATCACTGGACGCCCTTCGGTTTCTTAAGGGAACTCAGGATTAGCCTGGTGCGATGAATATATTTAGGAGCGGCGCTAAATCCCAAGGCAGCCGCTACCTGCTCCGGCCTACCCGTGCCCTTCTCGCCGGCATGTAGTCGCATGCCTAACACCATCTCCTCCTCCCCCTCCTCCACCAACCAAAGGTCGTCTACTAAGGCCCGCAGGTCATATCGGCGCACCTCAGTATCCCGCACATGCTGCCAGGGGAGATGGGTTAGGGCCAGCAAGGAATCCATGGCTTTCGTTACCTCATCGCGGCTCTTCTCCCTTCCTACCCCCGCTCTGTATTCGGCAAAACGGAGCATGGCCTGCAGGGAGGGCAGATCCAGCGACACCTCCTCCGCCTCTAAGATCTCCAGCCCCTGAGGCAACTGGGGAGATACCGCCTTGATTAAGAAGAAGGGCGCCATCCGTTTAGTTAAGAGGAGGTCCATCAGCTCCCCTTCACTGGTTACTCCCACGGCCAACGGTGCTGCCATGGACAGGCGGGGACGGGGGCTGAACCCCTGGGAGTAGACTATGGGCACCTCGGCCCGGCGAAGGGCCCTATGCCAGAGACGCATGAGGTCCAAATGGGCTACATACTTAATCTTCTCCCCTCGGGCGAAGGTTATCCTCAGCCTGTGCATATGTCCCTAGTTCCTCATAAGCCGGATCTTCTCTATTTTTACCCCTTTCATCTCCAAAATGGACACCCTCAATCCATCGTACCTGAAATGTTCGCCCACCTTGGGTATATGTCCCAAGACGCTTAGAACAAAGCCGGCCACCGTTTCGTACTCCCCTTCGGGCAGATTGAGGCCTAACTTCTCGTTGGCCTCATCTACACGCATGCCTCCGTCCACCTGAAAGGCCCCCTCCCCCAGGGCCTCGAACTCCTCGGTCTCCTCCTCCCCCTCCTCTCCCACCTTGCCCACTATCTCCTCCACCAGTTGCTTCAGGGTCACCAGGCCGGCGATGCCTCCATGTTCATCCACCGCCAGGGCCAACTGGTTCCCCGTGGAACGCATCTCGGTGAAGAGGTCGTCGATGTGCTTGGTCTCGGGGACAAAATAGCCTGGGCGTACCAGGTGGGTCACCCCGTCTTTCCCTTGGACATCCCCCCTGGCCAGGGCCTGCACCACATCCTTCACCGTCAGTACGCCAACTATGTCATCCAGGTTCTCTTTATAGATAGGGAAGCGGGTATGAGCGAATTGGACGTAGGTGGAGAGGAACTCATCCAGGGTGGTGCCCGTCTTCAGTGTTACCATCTCGGTGTGGGGCACCATCACCTCTCGTACCTGGCGCTCCCCGAAGTCCAGCACCTTATGAAGCATCTTAGCCTCCTCCTCCTCCACTGCTCCCTCCCGATGCCCCACGCTTATGATCGACCGAAGCTCCTCCTGACTGACCAGGGAGCGAGGCACAGTCGCTCCGCCAAAGGGCCTTAATATGGCTACACTTATCCACCGCAACAATAGGACTAAGGGTAGCAGAATAAGGTCGATTATCTCCAGGGGGATAACATACCAGAAGGCAACACGCTCGCCGAACCTGGCGGCCAGCGTCTTGGGGATGACCTCCCCAAAGATCAAAAGGAGCGCCGTCACCGAGGCTGTGGCCACCACCACCCCTATCCCCTCATTCTCCAGCCACTTCAAGGCTACTATGGTGCCCAGGGCTGCGGCCGCAGTATTTA
>JAZGDP010000062.1:0-3680 GCA_036477885.1 Dehalococcoidia bacterium | reverse complement strand
CCTTCTCCGGCAAATACCACAGGCTTTTGGTGGGCCATGTACTCAAATATCTTGGTGGATAGGGCCCCTGTCCACCAATGGCGTTTTAATGAGTGGAGCCCTATGGATGCCTTCTCCAGAATTAGCGGGACTAGCTCCCTCCTCATTAATGGTAGGAAGATACAGTTGCCAATGCCTCTCTCTCGACAGAACTGGATATACTTTTCCTTTCGCTCGCCTTCGCCCAGGAATACGAATCTAACGTCGGCTACCTGTCGCTCTTGCACCATCGCCGCTGCCTCTAGCACCGGGAATATCTCCGATGCTCCCAGTCCCAATCCTCCAGCGTAGAGGACTACGAAGGCATTGGTAACTACATGTTCTACTTCTGCGGGCAAGGCGAGGCCATCTGTGGATAGCTCCTCTAGAAAGGCGTTAGTGATAACAAAGATGTGGTGGGGCTTTATACCCTTCTTGATTAATAACTCCTTGTTGGTGGGACTCACGGTGATGAACCGCTCTGCTTGGCTCCGACAGAGGCGCAGGATCTTGTCCACCAGCAATAGGATTGCCTTGTTATGGGTGAAACCTACGGCCGCGGCCGCCTCGGGGAATATCTCCCGCTCTTCCAAGATCAATCGGGCTCGATAGAGCTTGGCTAATGCAATAGCAGGAGGAACTAATGTGGGCACGTCACAGCCTACTATCAGGATGTCAGGCCTGGGCACCGTCAGCCCTGCCGCAAAGGAGATAAGGCTGTAGAGAGCATAAGTGAAAAGCCGGGTGGCCTTAGATCGGCGGTGTTCGGGAGGGATGTATGTCTTTAGAATTGTTATCCCTTGAGCCTCCTCTTTAACCCACGGCTTAATCCCGGGAGGCCTGGTGAGCTCCCCCGTCAGATAGTTTCTGCCTCCGGTCACCACCGTCACTCGATAACCTAGCTCTTTAAAGATTTGAGCCACCTGCCATGGCCGAGAGGTTCCGGGCTCCCTGGGGGAGGGGAGGTGATAGGTCAGGAAAAGCAGGTTCACCGATTATTACTCCCAATTGCTTCAGCCACTCCTTGGGCTATGCGCTCCAGTTGTGGTTGAGTAAGCATGGGATGTACAGGAAGAGATAGTATATGCCTGGCTACTCTCTCGCTTACTGGTAGCTCCGTTATGCCGTTGTTGGAAAAGACCGGCTGTTGATGTAAAGGACGAGGATAGTGTACGCGGCACTCGATACCCTTCCCCTTCAGCCTCTGAGCTAGTTCATCTCGGGATAGGCGAGCTTTCCCTTCGTCCACTAGGATACAGAACTGGTGGAAGGAGTGAGCCACCCCATCGGGAATCATGGGTAAGGTTATGCCGGGTAGCGAAGAAAGACGCTCCGTCAGAAAAGCGGCGTTGGAGCGACGAGTCTCTACAAGGGCAGGCAATCTCCGCAATTGCTCCAGGCCTATGGCCGCCTCCACCTCTGCCATACGATAGTTCAGTCCCAGCAGGGTATGCCAATATTTCTTCGCCTGACCGTGGCTCCTCAACAGCCTACACCGCTCCGCCAGCTTGTCTTCGTTGGTGGCGATCATGCCTCCTTCCCCGGTGGTCATGTTCTTGGTGGGATAAAAGGAGTAACATACTAGGTCGTTGAAGCCTCCTACATCCTTGCCGTGATAGGAAGTACCGTGGGCCTGAGCGGCATCCCACAACACTTTAATACCCCTTTTTCGAGCGAAGGTCAGGATCTGATCTATGGGACAGGCATTGCCAAAGAGGTGAACCGCTGCCACGGCCTTGGTTTTAGATGTGGCTTTCCTTTCCAGCTCATCTAGGTCTATGGTTAGCGTCTCTGCGTCTATATCGCAAAACACGGGCCTCCCGCCGGCGAAGGCCACCATACTGGCGGTGGAGATATGGGTAAAAGAGGGCACCAATACCTCATCGTCTGGCTCCAGTATACAGAGGTAGCCTATGTGTAGAGCCGCCGTGCCGGAGCTTACGGCTATGGCATGCTTGGTTCCTACGAGGGCTGCGAAGGCCTCCTCGAAGGCTTGCACCTGGGGACCTTGGACAAGCCGTCCGGAGCGGAGCACCTTCAGGGCCGCTTCTATTTCTTCGTCGCCCAGGCCAACGCAGGATATGGAAATGGGAGGGTCGTTCATTAACCCACCTTCAAGCCCTGATTTAGTTCTTCCATGATATTGACCAGCTCCACGGAGCTCTCCACGGCATCGGCATCCGCTGTACGACCATTCTTAATGGTTTCTATGAAATGCCTTAGCTCTGATTCGAAGAGGTTTACACGAGGGAAGCGGAAGAAGTTGTTGCCCCGCTTATAGGCCCCCCGAGGCTCCTTGCAGTAGACGATGGTAGGGAAATAGTCCAGAATGGAACCCCACGCCGAACCATTAGTACCCTGTAGCTCTATGTAGTTCATGTAGGAAGGGGTGATGAGGTCGCTCTGACAGAGAACGGTAACGCCGTGGGGCATCTCAGCACGCACCAAGGTAACATCTTCGGCGTCTATGTCAACCAGCTCGCCCTCTATTTCTCTTTCCTTCAAGAGGGTTTCACAGAGGAGGGACTGCACACTAATGGGTGAGCCGAAGTACCAGAGAGCCAAATCCAGCATGTGGACTAGCATTTCGTTTATGGCCCCCCCTCCTCGACTCTTGCGATGTTTCCACTCCTTGCTGCCACCCCTTCCCCCCAGACGGAAGAGGGCGAAATAGGGCCTGCCGATGATGTCTTGTTCCAGGACTTCCTTAATGAGACGAAAGGCGGGATGGAACCGATACAGATATCCCGTCATGAGATTTACTCCTGCCTGGGACCACAGGGCCTTTATCCTCAGGGCCTCTTCGCGAGTAGTAGTAAGAGGCTTCTCACAAAATACATGCTTTTGGCGTTCCAGAGCCTCGGTGATGATCTCTTGATGAGCATGGGTGGGAACGCACACATCCACCCCATCTATGTCTGAGCGCTGGATAAGCTCTCGAGGGTCTACATGCCACTCTAGCTCGAAACGATGAGCTAGGCTCCTTGCCTTCTCTGATTCAAGGTCGGCCACCGCCACATTCACCCCAGCGAGCCTTCTATAAGCTTGCAGGTGCTTTTCGGCGATGCGTCCGCATCCTATAATCGCAATATTTACCGCCATTTTATCCTTTAGTAATGTGCTCTTGCTCACTGTAAGGGAGACCATGGAGCATCATAGGCAATAAAAGTATCTAATTGGATATTCGGTGCCGCTCCCAGGCGAAGACCCCCTCGCCCACCCACTCCAGCTGATTAGGATGTCGCAGCCAGAATAACATCTGACGCAGACCCCTTTTAACGTTCCGATGCCATTGGGGACACCACAAATGGGGATGGGTGAGAAACAAAATGACTTTGCATTCCTGTTCCATGGCCTCAAGTAATTTCTCTATGGCCTTCTCCGGCCCCAGCTTATCTCTGGCTCGGGCATCGAACTGCTCCATCAAAGGAGGGTCATCGGCGCTGAAGGACACGCCGTATTCCTTTAAGGGCCGATCATCTAAGAGAGCCGAATTCAGGTGTTGGATCTTCTTATTTCGCCGATCTCCATGGGCGGCTACACTAACCTCTTGCCCCACGAGGCCCTTGAATCGCTGGATCTCCTCTTTCAAGATGGACTGGCATTCCTCTATCACGCCATTGCTCACCTGGTGGGAATGTCTGAGTTTGCGAGCTATGCTG
>JAZGDP010000061.1:0-8772 GCA_036477885.1 Dehalococcoidia bacterium | reverse complement strand
AGCCTACTTAGGGCATCTATTACCTGTGGCCTAAATATGCCAAGGTGCAGTAGATCGATGAGGGGAGGCACGAAGCTGCGATCACCAGAGGCAGCGATGAGGCTAAGGCTGTTAAAATTTCGGTTGGAGAGGTCAACCAAAAGGGTATACATCAGGCTCTCGGCAATATCCGGTGCCAAGCTTTGAGGGGCGATGCTTAGAGTATCATCCGGGACAGGCTCCCCCGAAGAAGAAGCGCTGCCAATGGTTACCTCGCTAACCACAGATGGCGAGCCAGAGGATGGGTTTTGGCTGAGTTGATACCAAAGACTCAGGGATATTAGGGCTGCAAACGCTATCCCTACAATCAGGTCCAACCTATATAGTCGTATCAGCGCCATCCTTAGCGTCTCCTTAGGCTCTATGACCATGAAAAACAGACCCAAGCCTCGCCATTACCTTTGTGCCCTCTCTACCCTTCTCAGGAAATCGAGTAATTTGGGGTTAAACCGCCCAGGGCTCTCCAACGGCAGACGATGCCCTACATAATTTAGGATGCACAACTCCGAATCAGGGATTAACTGGTGCATAAGCTTGGAAGGCTCGAGAAAGGTCTTATCCCTATCGCCCACTACAATTAGGGTTGGTACATCTATCTCATGAAGCCGATGTAGCAAGGGTTCCCTCTTGGCCAATAGTAGCTCCACCTCGGGGGGCAATTTTCGCTGGAAATCTCCTGCTGCGGTGCTCACCAGGACCAGGGCCTTTACCACCTCCCTATGAGCAAAAAGAAGCTCCAAGGCCACCATGCCTCCCATGGATTGGCCCATCAAATAACATCCGTCTATGTTTAGAGATCGTAGGAGCTGATAAAGATCCTCGGCAAATATAGCTATGGAGTAGGCCTCCAGGGATGGAGGCTTCTCAGACCTTCCATGGCCCCGGATATCGAACAGCACCAGCCGAAAATATTTGGATAATGGCCCCTCCTGCTCAATCCAGTCGCCCTGACTGCCTCTATATCCATGAACCAACACCAGGGGAAAGCCTTCCCCTTTTAGCGTGTAGTTCATCTCAACCCCGTTCGCTGTGACTTTAGGCATAGCTTAGCCTACAGGTTTGAAAATTCGATATCCTTCACATCCTATCCAAAGTTCCTATTAGCTCTTTGGAAATGCTATCTTGAATCCGGGAAGCTCAATAGTGCTCACCCTGTTGAAAAATTTCACATCCTTATATAAACACTGTATCATAAAAGCTAGCATGGTAACCATCCTTCGCATTATTCTGAGTACTGCCAGAAAGCTGATATTGGGCCTTGTCCTAGGAGGCATAGTGGGGGCAGTGGCAGGGGCGGTTGTAGGGGCAGGGTTTGCAGCCCTCACTAGAGAGGGGATACTGCTAGGCATTTCAGCCATCGCCTCTGTGGGCTTCTTTGCCGGTGCTATCTCAGGCCTGGCCGCAGCGGTTCTCAGGGAGATCGGTTTAGGAACCATCAATGGCATGATACCCGGTGCTATTACTGGACTCATAATAGGGGCTTTTTTCAGCGATTGGCGAGGCATACTAATATTGAGTTTCATAGGTGCTCTTATCGGACGGGTGGTGAGAAACATCTTTCTGGAAGGTAAGAGGAGGAGAACAGCTAAATAGCATATGGGGGGCCAAAAAGGCTATAGACTGTGAAACGCCGCCCATTTATAATAGAGTTAGGCAAACATAGGGGATGCTGAAAGAGCGGGAGTAGCTCAGTGGTAGAGCCCCTGCCTTCCAAGCAGGTTGTCGTGGGTTCGAGTCCCATCTCCCGCTCCAAGGCTTTTAGGCGAGACCCCTCCTGAGTCCTTACATCATTCCCAGAGTAATCTTGGCTTCCTCAGACATCATATCCGGGTTCCAGGGCGGATCAAAGACGAGCTCTACGTGGGCCTCTTTCACCCCTGGCAAGGTGAGAACCTTGTTTTCAGCATCCACTTTGAGCACATCTCCCATACCACAGCCCGGCGCCGTCATGGTCATACTAGCGTAGACTTTATATCCGCCATCGGGCAAGGGTGTGATCCGGCAATCGTAAACTAGGCCCAAGTCCACAATGTTGATGGGTATCTCGGGATCGTAGACTGCCTTTAATCGCTCTAATACCATGGACTCGTCCAGAGGCCCCTCGGGCGCAGAGGGCGTTTCGACATGGGATTGGGCAACGAATTCCTCGCCTAATGCATCGAGATCCTTGGTCTCAATGCGCACCATGTATCCCTGGTCTGTGGTTACAGTATAGGTATCGCCAAGGGACTGCATCAGCATCACCTCACTGCCCGCGGGAAGGAGGACCTTTGCGCCGCTGGGAACCTGAGTACCCTCGCAATCGCGATTTAGAGTTATCCTCTGATAGCTAGTCATATCTATTTCTCCTCCTTTTTAGGGATATGGCTCCCTCTTTTAGAAAACGGGTCTGCAGGCGACTACTCCGTTGAAACAGTCTCCCCTCTTTTCTCCAGAGCGGCGCGTAACGTGTGCCAGGGCAAGATTGCGCATTTTACCCGCCCAGGGAACTCCCGCACGCCTGAGAAGACGGCCAGCTTGCCAACCTCATCTGAGCCCAGTGTGGAGTTCCCTCTGCTAGTTACCAGCTCATGAAATTTGTCGAAGAGGAATTTCACCTCATCCTTGGTTTTTCCCTTCACACTGTCGGTCATGAGAGAGGCAGAGGACTTGGAGATTGCACATCCCGAGCCTTGAAACCCGATGTCTGTGATAACATTACCCTCCACTTTTAGATCCACGCAGACTATATCCCCACATATGGGATTGTATCCTTCTGCCGTCCGGTTTGCGTCCTCAAGACGCCGAAAATTTCGCGGCCTTCTGTTGTGATCCAGCACCAACTCCTGATAGAGTTCGCCCAGGTCAGACACTATTGGAACACCTCAACGACCTTGTATAGCGTTTTAACCATAGTGTCTATCTCTTCCCTGGTGTTGTACAGGGCTAGGGATGCCCGGGCAGTAGCCGCCACCCCAAACCGCTGCATCACTGGTTGGGCGCAGTGGTGGCCGGTGCGAATGGCTATTCCCTCCTGGTCCAGAATGGTGCCTATATCGTGGGCGTGTACGCCTTTAAGGATGAAAGAGAGAATGCTTGCCTTGTCTTTAGCCGTCCCGATGAGTCGTATCCCGTCCACCTCGGAGAGGGCATCCGTGGCGTAAGTCAGCAGCTCTCGCTCGTAGACAGTGATCCGCTCCAGGCCGATATTACTCACATAGCGGATGGCCGCCCCCAGTCCTATAGCGCCCACTATGTTGGGTGTCCCGGCCTCAAACCTGTGGGGAATGCCCTTATATAAGGTCTTCTCGAAGGTAACCGACTGAATCATCTCTCCGCCTCCCTGGTAAGGAGGCATGGACTCAAGCAACTGCGCCTTACCATAAAGGACTCCAATACCGGTAGGGCCGAACAGTTTATGGCCAGAGAATACGTAGAAATCGCATCCCATATCCAGGACATCCACCGACTGGTGGGGGACTGCCTGCGCCCCATCGATGAGAACGGGTATATCGTGGCTGTGGGCCATCTCCACTATTTGCTTGACCGGATTGACGGTGCCCAGGGCATTGGACACGTGGGTCATGGCCACAAGCCTTGTCCTCTGGTTCAGGAGCTTCTCATACTCATCCAACAGCAGCTCGCCATCGTCGTTGATGGGAACCACTCGTAGAACGGCGCCCTTCTCTTCACAAAGTATCTGCCACGGAACAATGTTGGAGTGGTGTTCCATCCCGGAGATGATGATTTCGTCGCCTTTCTGGACCCGCTTCCGTCCGTAACTATTGGCCACCAGGTTTATGCCCTCGGTGGTGCCTCGAACGAAGATAATCTCTCGATCCTCTGAGGCATTCAGGAAGCGTTTCACCTCACCCCGGGCATCCTCGAAAGCTCTGGTGGCCCGTTCGCTCAATTCATGCAGCCCGCGATGGACGTTGGAATTATCCCTGGTGTAATACTCATCGATGGTATCGATTACTTCCTGAGGCTTCTGGCTGGTGGCAGCGTTATCCAGGTAGATCAGGGGTTTGCCGTGAACTAGCTGCTTCAGAGTTGGGAAGCTCTGCCTTATACGCTCCACGGGAAACAAGCCTTGAGGTTCGCCCCGATATTGCTTGCTTGTAAGCCCTGTGTCGAGCTTCATCGTGTCTCCTTAGTCGCTAGGTCTCTTTGAAGCCATACTAACACCAAATCGTCCAGCACCGCACGAACCCGCTCTATCCTGATGCGATCTACCACATCCCGGGCAAATCCATAGGTAAGGAGGGTGCGAGCGTTCTCATGGTCGATTCCTCGACTGTTCATGTAGAATACCGCATCTTCATCCAACTGGCCCACTGTGGCTCCATGACCGCACTTGACATCATCGGCGAAGATCTCCAGTTGGGGCTTGGTGTTCGCCTGGGCATAATCCGATAGGAGTAGATTTTTATTCGTCTGATTTGCGTCCACCTGTATAGTACCCTTCCGTGTCACCACCTTACCGTTGAATACCGCCCTGGAGCTCCCGCTCAGAATGCCCTTATACAATTGGCGGCTGGTGGTGTGGGAGCTCAAGTGGTCTACCATGGTGTGATTATCTACGTGCTGCTCACCAGTTACGAAATAGAGCCCATCCAGGTTGCACCCACCTCCATTGCCATCTAGCAGCACATTGAGGTTGTGCCTCGCAAGCTTGGCGCCTATGTCCAGGTAGAAGGAGGAGAACCGGCTGTCTCTGCCTTGATGCACCTGAGTCGTGCCCACATGGAACGCCGTCTCACTCTCCCTCTGAAGCTTATAATACTCGACCTGAGTGTCAGCTCCCGCTACCACCTCCGTAACAGCATTGTTAAAATAGGCTCCGTTGGACAGACAAACGTAGCTCTCGATGATGGTTGCCGTACTGCCTCTACCCACTATGACCAGGTTTCTGGGATGGGATACAATCGCTTCCCTACCCCCAGCGGCTACGAACAGAAGATGAATGGGCTCCTCCACAACCTTGCCATCCGGGACATAGATAAAGGCCCCATCTTGAATAAAGGCCGTGTTCAGTGCAGTGAAGGCGTTGTCGTGGTAACTGGCGTATCGACTGAGATGCTCCTCTATGACCTCCGACTCCCTAGCAATGGCATCCGCCAGGGTGGTCACCCGTACACCCTCGGGCAGGTTGGAGACGCAGGATAAGGCCTCAGAATACACTCCGTTGACAAAGACGAGACGGCTCCAGTTGGGCTCTCCAAAGGTAAAGGGTCCTATATCAAATCTGGGCTCCTCGCCCCTAATACAGTCCCAGCTTGGAGTAAAGGTGGCCCTTGCGATGGGTGCAACATTGGTATATTTCCAGTCTTCCTCCCGATGGGTGGGGAAGCCCTTCTCCTCAAAGCAGGTCTTACCTTCCGCCCGGATGTGCTGGAGCCACACTGGGCCATCTAGAGCAAAACCCTTCTGGAAGGATTCAAGGTAAGCTCGTTGGAGGTTTCTCTGAGTCGGAGCTCGGACCAACGTGTGCCCTCCTCCTACCCGCCGACCTTCTGGCCGTTTTCGACTTGCTCCCTGACCCAATCGTAGCCGTGGGCCTCCAGCTCCATTGCCAGCTCCTTCCCGCCAGACTCTACGATGCGCCCGTCCAACAGAACATGCACATAATCTGGGATTATGTAGTTGAGAACCCGCTGGTAATGGGTAATAAGGAGAATGGCCTTGGAGGGGTTCATGAGCTTGTTCACCCCGTTGGCCACAATCTTCAGCGCATCGATGTCCAGCCCGGAGTCCGTCTCATCCAGGATAGCAAGCTTGGGGTCCAGCACCGCCATCTGGAGTATCTCGTTACGCTTCTTCTCGCCTCCGGAGAAGCCGTCGTTGACGGCACGCTGGAGGTAGCTCTGGTCCATCTCTACAATCTTTAGCTTCTCCTTGACGATCTGCAGAAATTCCACGGCGTCAACCTCTTCAAGCCCCCTGTGCTGGCGCAGGGCGTTGTAGGCTGCCTTCATAAATCCAGCGACGGTTACTCCAGGGATCGTATACGGGTACTGAAAGGCCAAAAATAGTCCCTCGCGAGCCCGCTCCTCGGGAGGTAGCTCTAACAGGCTTCTTCCTTCGTAGATAACCTCGCCGGCGGTGACGGTGTAGTCTGGATGGCCTGCCAGCACCCGGGCCAGGGTGCTCTTGCCCGACGCATTGGGGCCCATAATAACGTGCATTTCGCCGACGTTTACCTTCAAATTGACCCCTTTTAGGATCTTGGTATCGCCGGCATTGGCATGAAGGTTTTTTATCTCTAGAATCAATGAATTTGCCAAGATGGCTATCTCCTCTAACCCACGGCTCCCTCTAGGCTGACCCCCAACAAATTACTAGCCTCCACGGCGAACTCGAAGGGCAGCTTCTTTATCACATCCTTACAGAAGCCGCTGACGATGAGGGAGACCGCGTTCTCGGTGGAGATGCCACGCTGCTGGCAGTAGAATAGCTGCTCCTCGCTGATCTTGGAGGCGTAGGCCTCGTGTTCTACGTTGGAGGAGCAGTTACGCACTTCCATGTAGGGGAAGGTGTGGGCGCCGCATTTATCGCCGATAAGGAGGGAGTCGCACTGGGTGTAGTTCCGAGAGCCGGTAGCCTTGGGGAGAACCCTAACCAGCCCCCGATAGGTGTTGTTGCCATAAGCCGCAGAGATGGCCTTTGAGATGATGGTGCTCTTGGTGTTCTTTCCAATGTGAATCATCTTGGTGCCGGTATCGGCCTGCTGATAGTTATTGGTCAGCGCCACGGAGTAGAACTCCCCTACAGAGTTGTCCCCCTGCAGAATTACACCGGGGTACTTCCAGGTGATGGCGGAGCCCGTCTCCACCTGGGTCCAGGATATCTTGGAGTTCTTACCTATACACTTGCCGCGCTTGGTAACAAAGTTGTATATGCCCCCTTTACCATCCTTGTCACCGGGATACCAGTTCTGGATGGTCGCATACTTGATCTCGGCGTTATCCAGGGTTATCAACTCCACCACCGCGGCATGCAACTGATGTTCGTCTCGCATAGGAGCGGTGCATCCCTCCAAATAGCTCACGTAGCTGCCTTCATCGGCTATGATTAGGGTACGCTCGAACTGCCCGGTTTGGGCGGCGTTGATACGAAAGTAGGTGGAAAGCTCAAAGGGACACCGCACTCCCTTGGGTACATAACAGAAGGACCCATCGCTGAAGACGGCGGCGTTAAGCGTGGCGAAGAAGTTATCGGTGTAAGGCACCACCGAGCCGAGATACTTCTTTACCAGCTCTGGGTGTTTCTGCACTGCCTCGGAGAAGGGGCAGAAGATTATCCCCAGCTTAGCTAGCTCCTCCTTGAAGGTAGTGGCTACGGAGACGCTGTCCAGGATGGCATCGACTGCGACGCCAGCGAGCCTCTTCTGCTCCTCCAGGGGTATCCCCAGCTTATCGAAGGTCTCCAGCACCTCCTTGTCCACCTCCTCCAGACTCTCGGGTGCCTTGCCTTTAGACTTAGGGGCTGCATAGTAGTGGATGCGTTGGTAATCTATGGGGTCATAACGGACATTTTGCCATGTGGGTTCTTTCATCGTCAGCCAATGTCTGTAGGACCTCAGCCGCCACTCCAGCATCCAATCAGGTTCGTTCTTCTTGGCCGAGATGAGGCGAATGACATCCTCGTTCAGGCCGGCCGGTACAATGTCCTCCTCGATATCCGTAACAAAGCCCCACTTATACTCCTGGTTGGCTAGGGCTTCAATGGTGCTCTTACTAGCCATTATTGTCTCTCCTTCTCAATCCTACCTGATGTCTACATAAGCATCAAGTACATGTAACACTCGCTGCTGGTCGCTGACTCGTCCTCTACCGCTGGTCTTAGAAGGTATACAGGGCGCCCCAGAAAAAGAGCTCATGGCGTCGAGGGCTGACCTTCTAAACACACCTCACCACCTCCGCAGCAAGCGCCCTACTTCTCTACTTCAATTCATCTGTTCCTTAGCGGGATGCCTCGCGCACACTTCTTCTTAATATTATTATAATATACTATAAAAATTATACCATAGTTGGCTAGGCATTTCTAGATTCCGCGCCCCTCTTTCGAGTAAACAGACGAATAGATGCGCCCTATAATTGAATCGGTAAGATTCCGGTGGAATGGCTAACATCGCCGTCCACATTAAGCCAAGGGACCCCTGCTACCTTTACCAAGGGTCTATTCCCTCAAGCAATCCCGCACGCTAATGCAGGATATACAGCTGATTCAAGGGTAACTCCTTCACGGCTTCCGATGTTGCGACCTTATTGTCCACCAAGACCTGTGCGCTGGCAAGGTCCACCTCTATGTCGGGATTAAGGGTGTTTCGAATCACATGCTTCTTTCTCGGCCGCCAGGCTTAGCGTACCCTCCTTCCTGGACCAGGCCATTGTAGATGTCTATTAGGCAGCTATGGTAGAATATGGGTGCCTTTGTCGTAGTAATGATCACAATGTACAAAGCTAGAAGAGGCCTAACGCTCTAGAAGGGAGGATCGCTATGGTTGATATTATCGATTACAAGATTTATGGGGATGATATGCAGCTTGTCGAGGTGGAGTTAGACCCAGGGGAGGGAATCAGGGCAGAGGCGGGAGCCATGATGTACATGAGCGATGGAATCCAGATGCAGACCTCGACCGGCGGTGGTCTATTTAAGGGATTCAAGCGAATGATCACCGGGGAGAGTTTCTTTATTACCACTTTTCTTTACAATGGAAAGGGGAAAGGGCATGTCGCCTTTGGAGCTCCT
>JAZGDP010000060.1:0-5210 GCA_036477885.1 Dehalococcoidia bacterium | reverse complement strand
CCGGCAGGGTTACCAAATCTCCTCACGCCGTCCAGGACGTAGCTCCGGGGTATAACATGGATCACCTCTTCATTGGGGCTGATGACGGCATCGCGGATGGACTCCATTGCTTGGCCGACGAGATGGGGGGAGAAAAAGCGAAGATTTCTGGTCTTGCTCACGGTGCCTATGCCGTTGAGGCAATTTATATGGTTTCCGGTGATACCCACATAAGCCGAGGAAACCTTAACTCCCGAGGTCTCCTCAATTTGTCGCACCGAGGATATGATAGACTTACTAGCCTCTTCCACGTTAACCACTTCACCTTTCCATAACCCCCGGGAGGGTATGGTGCTGGTTCCGATGATCACCATACCTCCTTCAATATCTACACTGGCCAGAACGGTGCAGACCTTGGTGGTGCCCACGTCTATGGAGGCTACGTTTTTGCCAAACATTTTGTCTCCTCCTTCCCGATGTTTTTTTGTAGAGTCTCTTTATATATAGGATTAAGACAGCCCTATTCGCTCAGCGGCCCGCATCTTGGCGCTGCGGCTGCGAGGGTTGGCGTTGACTTCCGATATGGACGGTGTTATAGGCTTCTTAGTTAAAGGGCGCAGGGTGGCTCTGTGCCCACAGATACACTGGGGAGTCCTAGGAGGGCAAATACAGTCCCTCGATTCTCTTTGGACGAAGCCTTTAACTATTCTGTCCTCCAGAGAGTGATAGCTTATGACCACCAGTTTTCCTCCCAGGCGAAGAAGCTTTATCGCCTGGGCCAGGGCCGATTCTAGATTATCCAGTTCTCTATTGACGGCTATGCGCAGGGCTTGAAACACCCTGGTGGCAGGATGTATCCTGCGCCTCATCCCCTTGAGGGCCCCTTCGACTATCTGAGACAGTTGGAGGGTGGACTCTATAGGGCGGCTGGCGACGATGCGATGGGCAATGGCTCGACTTCTAGGCTCTTCGCTATACGCCTTTAGTAGACGGGTGAGCTCTATTTCAGAGAAGGTATTTACTATATGGCTAGCGGTAAGGCCTTGCTCTGGGTCGAAGCGCATATCCAAGGGGTCATCCCGCTGAAAGCTGAACCCCCTGCCCCGTGACTCTAGCTGTAAAGAAGAGATGCCCAAGTCGAATAAAATGCCATGAACGGACTGGAAGTCGTGCTCAGGCCCTATCTCCTGGAGATGGGAGAAATTCCCCTGCACCAGGACCAAAGCCCCAGCATAGGAGCTTAACCTTTGGTTAGCTATTTTTATCGCCTCAGGATCGGCATCTATTCCCAGAAGCGCTCCTCCTGGGGAACAGGCCTCAAGGATAGCCATGGCGTGACCTCCCTCGCCCACGGTACAGTCTATGTATCTTCCCCCGGGCTTAACTTCCAGGGCATCGATACATTCCTTGAGCAGTACTGGGGTATGGCGGGCGGGGGGCAGGGTAGAACTCATGCTCTCTCCTCCACACTTTCCGCTATCTGCCATGCCTGCTGCTCCATGGTAACCTTTTCCTTGGACCAGAGATCTTTGCTCCAGATCTCCAGATAGCTCCCAGCGCCGGCGATAATCACATCGTCGGATATGTGGGCGTAATCTTTCAGGGGATTGGGTATCATGACTCTGCCCTGGCGATCCAGCGCTCCATCGAAGGCGTTGGTGAAGACGATCCTGTTCAGCAACCTAGCCTTGCTCCTGGTGGTGGACATAGAGGCAAATTTTTCGTGGACCTTCTCCCACTCCGAAGGAGTGTAGGCCATTATGCATCGGTCGTAACCCCGAGTGAGGATGATTCCCTCTTTGAACTCCTCGCGGAATTTGGAGGGCACGGAAACCCTCCCCTTCTGGTCCAACCTGTATTCGTATTCGCCGAGAAACATTCTGACATTTTCCCCATTTACCACCACTTTTCACCACTATGACCCACATTTTAACACCTCATCCGTTTTTGTCAATAGGGTTCCCCCTTATTATTTGGCTGCTTTTAGGGAAATTTACATTGTTCAGCATTATGCGTGTGTTATCATGAAGGGGCAGAGCGTCAAGGGGAGAAGCGCATTGGCTTTCAGAGTGGGGGTTCTTACTATAAGTGATATGGGGGCCAAGGGGGAGCGGAAGGATACCACCGGTCCTCTTATTAAGGATATGGTAGCCTCTATAGGGGGTCAGTCCGTTAAATATGAGATAGTGCCCGATGAGGGAGAGATGATCTCTCGGCGGCTTATAGACTGGGCCGACGGGGAGGAGGTGGAGCTTATTTTGACTACAGGCGGCACCGGGCTTGGTCCCAGGGATGTTACTCCAGAGGCTACCCTGAAGGTAGTGGATAAGCTCGTCCCGGGCATAGCCGAAGCTATGAGGGCAGTAAGTCTAGGCAAGGCTCCGCACGGCATGCTCAGTCGACAAGTCACCGGAGTCAGGGGACGGTGTCTTATCATTAACTTGCCAGGAAGCCCCACTGGGGTGAAGGAATGCTTGGAGGTTATCCTTTCGGCGCTTCCCCATGCGTTAAGCCTGTTGAGAGGCGAAAGAGGAGGGCACACCCCGGGTCAAGGGGAAGGCTAAGATATGCACATTTATATGTTGAGTCTATTCCCTAAGATGTTCGAGGGGCCCTTTAATGAAAGCATAGTGAAAAGGGCAGTGGATAGGGGCCTGGTGCAGATAGATATTTATAATATACGGGATTATGCCCAGGACAAACATAAGGTTGTGGATGACTATCCTTATGGGGGTGGAGCGGGGATGGTCATGAAACCGGAGCCTCTATTCGATGCAGTGGAGGCAGTCAAGAAGAATATTGCCTCTCAGGTGAATAAGGAGGGTTCCTTATCTGGGGGGGAGGCCCAAGATTCCACCTCGGTGATCCTTCTTACGCCTCAAGGGCGTTTATTCCAGCAGAAGATGGCTGGCGAATTGGCCCAAAAGCCTAATCTAATCTTAGTGTGTGGTCACTATGAAGGGGTGGACGAAAGGGTGAGGGAGCATCTGGTCACCGACGAGATAAGTATAGGCGACTACGTGCTTACCGGTGGGGAGTTAGCAGCCATGGTGGTGGTGGATGCTGTGGTTAGGCTTTTGCCGGGCGCCCTAGGCTCTTCTGCCTCGGCGGAGGATGGCTCCCACGTGATGGGCCTGCTTCAATATCCCCAATATACACGCCCCCCTAGCTTTAGGGGTTGGGAAGTGCCCGCCACATTGCTTTCAGGAAACCATGACGCCATAGCTCGGTGGAGACGTAAACAGTCCATTCTTCGCACCCTTAAACGGCGCCCTGACCTTTTGATGCAGGCTCCTCTGACCGATGAGGAGCGACAGTTTGTGGAGGAAGAGAAGGGCGCAGTGTAGCTACTTGACTTGCACTTGACAAACGTAGTAAAATCTGTCTAAGCGTCAACGCAGTAGCTACACCCAAGGAGATAAACGGAGAGGATTGGTCATATGGTGTAGTTTTTGCTGGAGAATGGACGTTAGTAAAGGGTGAAGGGGGTGATAACACTAAGGGCACCGGTCAAAACTTAGAAAAAGCTTTTATTTTTCATCTATAAATTTGGTGCCTGAAAAAAAAGCCATACAAAATAGATTTAAAAATCGCTTTTGCAAATCGAAGGAAAGGAGATGGTTAATGGAGCCTTTCATATTCATAATTATCGGCGCTGTGCTGTTTGTCCATGGATGGAACCTCATTAGGATTGTAGACCTGCGTACCGTGGGCTTTTTGGCGGCGGCGGCGTCCATAGGCCTGACCGCCTTGGTGCTGCTTCAGAAGACTGTCACAGTCACTGATGCCAGCAATGAGGTGATAACTGCGTTAGCCGTGCTGTTGGCCCTTTATGCTGCAGTGTTAGCGGCAGTAGGGCTGTGGGACTTCGATGTCAGGACGCTGGGCCTCTACGCCATATTCCTGGCTGCGGCCATGGTGGGCTACGCTGTGTTCTTCTTCGGCATTGTCGGTGATCTCAGTCCCACCAGCACCCTAAGCGGTATTGTCGCCCTAGTAGCGGCGATCTTATTCGGCCTGCTGTTCATCGCCTATGTGCCGCCCCTGCGAAGGACATACCAGACGGTAGTGGGGTACTTCTTCCTCATAGGTGCGGCGGTGGTAGCCATCATAGGCGTTGGTGCGCTATTGGATATCGTTACCTTAAATGATTAGGGGAAGGTACAAAGGAGCTAGTACTTAAGAAGAAATTCTCCAGCAAAGCACTGACGGTATAAACAATAGGTGGGGTTTTTGCCCCACCTATTGTTTGCTTAAAGGGATTTCTCTGCTAAAATATCTCCAGAGAGATTAAGGACGTAAAAGCACAAACTCATGATCTGTTAGAGGTGGGCGATGGACCTAGATAAGTTACTTGAGAAGCATAGGCTAGAGGAGAAGAGGCTGGAATGGGAAGGTAGCTTCGGCGAGTATTTGGACATGGTCATCAAGAACCCCAAGCTCACCCGTCTATCCCACGCTAGAATTTACGACATGATCATGGCCGCAGGCACCGATGTAAATCCCTTCGGAGAGAGGCAGTATAAACTCTTCTCCTCCGAGCTTTTCGGGGTGGAGAGGGCTATAGAGAGCCTGGTGGAATACTTCGCCTCGGCGGCAAGGCGTCTGGAGATTCGCAAGCGCATGTTGCTCCTCTTGGGTCCTCCCAGCACCGGCAAGTCTACCATAGTTGCCCTCCTAAAAAGGGGATTGGAGGCATATAGCCGCACCGATGAGGGAACCCTTTATGCCATTAAAGGGTGTCCCATGCAGGAGGAGCCCCTTCATCTAATCCCAGAGAAACTGCGTGCCGAATTTGAAAAAGAGTATGGCATATATATAGAAGGGGACCTCTGCCCTCATTGCCGATACATGGTGCTTAAGAAATATGATGGCAAAGTCAAAGATGTGTTGGTGAAGCGAGGGGTTTTAGGGGAGCAGGAAGGCACCGGAATCGGGACATACGTGGCCACCGAGATCGCCTCTCAAGATATTTCTCGATTGGTGGGTAGTATGGATATGTCTTTCGTAGGAGAGGACAGGATTGAGACGGCCGGCAAGGCCTATAGGCTAGACGGCGAGCTCAACATCGCCAACAGGGGAATCATGGAGTTCATCGAGATGTTCAAGGCCGATGAGCTCTTCTTGACGGTGCTGGTGAGCGTGACTCAGGAGCAGAGCATCAAGATGGAGAGATTCGGCACCACCTATGCCGACGAGGTGATTATAGCCCATAGCAATGAGGCCGAATA
>JAZGDP010000006.1:0-2772 GCA_036477885.1 Dehalococcoidia bacterium | reverse complement strand
TCGTGGAGGGCGCCAATGGCCCCACCACTCCAGAGGCCGATAAGATCTTGGAGGATAGAGGCATCTTCGTGGTGCCCGACATTCTGGCCAATGCTGGTGGGGTAGTTGTTTCCTACTTTGAATGGGTACAAGACCTGCAGTTTTATTTCTGGGAACAGGGTGAGGTGGAGGGGAAATTGGAGGGGGTGATGAAGAGGAGCTTTAGAGAAGTTACCGCCCTCGCTGAGAGGGAGAAAGTGAGCATGCGAACCGCTGCATGTATGCAGGGGGTGAGCAGGGTTGTCCAGGCTTCAACCCTTCGAGGGGTGTATCCCTAAACCGATTTAAGGGCTGAGGTGGGTGTGAATGGAGCCTGGGTAGCAGTGGAACAGAGGGTGAAGGATGGAAAAGGAGACTTTCCGGGGGGCAGCTTCCGATATTGATCTAGGCTTGATCGGCGGCGAGGGCTATAGCCTGAAACCCCCTCTGCAAGCCGTACCCGATAGGCTGGACTCTTATGAGGCGGCCACAGAGCTAGCCCCCGATTTCTCAGGAAGAAGATTTGGGCATCTCCTAAGGAATCGGCGTATACTACTTTATCTGTCGGCCGTTATCCTCCTGATAGCGGCTGCCATCCTCGCCATCCAGTCCTTCGGCGATCTGGAAGATCTGGGATATTTAGGAATTTTCAGCCTTAACTTTGCGTCATCCGCCAGCCTCTTTATACCCTTAGGGCCAGGAGGAATATCCACTCTGTTGGGAGGGGCTCTTTTGACCCCTGTAGTAGTGGGACTGGTGGCGGGCACAGGGTCGACCCTGGGAGAGCTTAGTGGATATGCAGTCGGTCATGGTGGGCACCAGATAATCCGCAAGAGAAAGGCCTATTCCCGCATGGAGCCCTGGATGAGGCGTCACGGATTTCTGGTTCTGTTCTTATTAGCCGTACTGCCCAGTCCCCTCTTCGATCTGGCTGGCCTGGTGGCCGGCGGAATCGGGTATCCCCTACGAAGGTTTCTTCTGGCGGTTTGGGTGGGCAAGGTCATTCACACCACTGGCATGGCCTTTATGGGTGCTTGGGGTGCTGCATATGTCTTTCCCTGGTTACAAGGGCTGTTTAGCTAAACACCTCAAGGCACATAAAATCGACCGCTATCACAGATAATCTTCTCCGGGCCTGCGCAAGGGGCTTTATTGGGTGTAGATGTGGTGGCTTCTGGGAACCCTTTGAGCAACTCCGCTGCTCTTGGCGGCCCGGGCCACCGCTCTGGCCACGGCGGGCACCACCTTCTTATTGAACACACTTGGGATCATATAGTCTGGACTTAGCTCATTCTTGGATATGACCGATGCTATGGCTTCGGCTGCTGCCAGCTTCATCTCCTCATTGATGTCGTAGGCCCGCACGTCCAATGCCCCGCGAAATATGCCCGGGAATCCCAATACGTTGTTAATCTGATTAGGGTAGTCTGACCTACCGGTGGCCATGATGCTGACGTAGGGCACTGCCACTTCAGGCATTATCTCCGGGTCGGGATTGGCCATGGCGAATACGATAGACCTGGGATTCATTCTTTTCAGGTGTTCCACCGTCAGGAGGTCGGGACCGGATAGCCCCAGGAAAAGGTCTGCCCCCTCCATAGCCTCCATGAGACCGCCTTGAATACCCTCTTGGTTAGTGTGGTCGGCGAACCACTCCTTCATGAAGTTCATGTTCTCTGTACGCCCCTTATAGATGATGCCTTTTCGGTCGCAGCCAATGATGTTATTCACTCCGGCGGCCATGAGGAACTTGGAGCAGGCCACCCCCGATGCCCCCACCCCGCTAACCACAATCTTAAGCTCGTCCAGGTGTTTCTTAACCAGTTTTACGGCGTTGAGGATGGCTGCCATTACCACTACCGCCGTTCCGTGCTGGTCGTCGTGAAAGATGGGTATGTCTAGCTCCTCCTTGAGGCGCTGTTCGATGGTGAAGCAGCGAGGAGCCGATATGTCCTCCAGGTTAATACCCCCGAAGCCTGGGGCGATGTATTTTACCGTCTTAATGATCTCCTCGGGGTCTTTAGTATCTAGGCAGATGGGCCAAGCGTCCACTCCAGCCAGCCCCTTGAAGAGCATGGCCTTGCCCTCCATGACGGGCATAGCCGCTTCCGGACCTATGTCCCCTAATCCCAGCACCGCCGTGCCGTCGCTCACCACCGCCACCGTGTTCCGCTTGATGGTTAAGCTCCAGACCGATGCCGGGTCGTTGTGGACGGCCATGGATACTCTCCCTACCCCGGGTGTATAGGCCATGGAGAGGTCGTTGCGAGTCTTCAGAGGAGCCTTGTTGTGAATCTCTATCTTGCCTCCTAGGTGCATGAGAAACAGAGGATCGGAAAGGTTTACCACTTTCACCCCCGGGATAGATTTCACCCGCTCCACCACGTTCTGGCCTCGGGCTCCATCCTGGATGGTGAAGGTTATGTCCCTGATCATCTTGCTTTTATCTACCTGGACGAGGTCGATGGCTCCTATGTTTCCCCCACTCTCGCCTATGACTGAGGTTACCTTGCCGATCATACCAGGCCTATTGGGTATCTTGACTCTGATGGTTAGATTGCAACCTCCGGCGGTATCTTCCCTTTCCATTGGGCTCCTCCATTAAGAGACTAAATATAGTCTATCATGTTTCCTGGGCAGCCGAAACAGGTAAAATTTGGACATCTCAACCCAGGAATAAGCCCCTAAAAACTCAGCCGAGCTTCTACACCGCGTTCTTCATGTCGCCGCCTAGCATTTAGGCAAACGCAGCGA
>JAZGDP010000059.1:0-2400 GCA_036477885.1 Dehalococcoidia bacterium | reverse complement strand
TGCGGTACTTGATTGTAACAGGGAATATGTGGGGGCTAATAATTTAGCCATATAAAGCGGAGCCGATCGGCCCCCGTTCAATGTTAGTGCCTGTGTTACCTCAGCCCCCCGCTACTGCCGGGACGATACTTACCTCATCGCTGGCCTTTAAGGCCGTGCTCAGCCCTTGAAGAAAGCGGACGTCCTCCCCGTTGACGTAAACGTTCACAAATCGGTGCAGCTCGCTGTCGTTGGTGCACAGCCGCTCCTTCATCCCGGGGAACTGGGCCTCCAGGGCATCTATGCATTCCAATATGTTATTGGCATCTACCTCTACCGCGTCTTTTCCGCTGGTCATCCGCCGCAGAGGCGTAGGAATTTTCACCGTAACACTCATTAATGGAAGGCTCCTTTCCAAATCCAGATTAAAGCAATCACAATCTAGTATAATATCGAAGGAAGAAAAGTGGTAGTTGGGGAAAAGTTACCTAGCGATTTTTATCCCTCCACTACATCTCCGCTCACTGGGTCTACTCGCACTCCCGCAGAGGTTGCCCAGGTTACCCCCTTCTTTATCTCCTCGTCGTCTCCCTCCAGCTCCAGGACCACCCATCCCACGCCTTCAACGATAGTGGCTCGGCGTATGTTGGTCACTATCTTGAATTTGTGGCCCAGGTCGTAGACTATGGGTTTGGTGACCAGATCCTCGGGAAAAGTGAGTTTCACTCGCATCTTCGCCATGGGATGCCCCCTTCTAGATTATATGTAGAATCCTGGTTATGACGGGTCTTTCATCCCCCTCAGTTTTGTTTTAGGGCCTCTTCAAAGGAGGCCATGGTAGGCTCAATAATGAGGGGTCTTATCAACCCCTCCACCGGCTCTTGAGTCTTGAGCCCCGAACCAGTGATATAAGCCACCGTTAGCTCATCCCGCCTTATTTTGCCCGATGCCACTAGCTTCTTTAGCCCGGCTATCACCACCCCGGCGGCGGTCTCGGCGAAGACCCCCTCGGTTTTACCCAACAGCTCCATAGCATTGACTATCTCCTCGTCGCCTACGGCGCAGGCAGAGCCCTGGGACTCCTCCATAACCTTCAGGGCGTAGTAACCGTCGGCGGGGTTGCCGATGGCCAGGGACTTGGCGATGGTGTTGGGCTTCACTGGGTACACGTCGAAGGTTCCCTTATCATAGGCGGTTACTACAGGGGAGCAGCCTATGGCCTGGGTCCCGTGCATGTGGGTGTTCACTTGACCTATCAGCTCCAGGTGGGACAGCTCATTGAGGCCCTTCCAGATCTTGGTGAAAAGGGAGCCCGAGGCGATGGGGACCACGGCGTGATCCGGGGCCCGCCAACCAAGCTGTTCCGCCACCTCATAGCCAAGGGTCTTACTGCCCTCGGAGTAGTAGGGCCTGATGTTGATGTTCACGAAGGCCCATCCATATCGGTCGGCTATTTCACTGCAGAGGCGGTTCACCTCGTCGTAACTGCCCCTCACCGCTACCAGGGTGGGGCCGTAGATAGCGGTGCCCACCACCTTGCCATGTTCCAGGTCGGCTGGGATGAACACAAAGGCTTTAAACCCGGCTCGAGCGGCGTGGGCGGCCACACTGGCGGCCAGGTTGCCGGTGGAGGCACAGGCTAGAGTATCGAAGCCGAACTCCCTAGCCTTAGTGGCGGCCACCGATACCACCCTGTCTTTGAAGGAGTAGGAGGGGTTTACACAGTCGTTCTTTAGATAGAGGTTCTCCAGCCCCAGGACCTTGCCCAGATTATCGGCCTTGAGAAGGGGGGTGAAGCCAGCATTTATATCCACCACCTTATCGCTGTTTACGGGGAGGAGACTCTTATAGCGCCACATGCTGAAGGGCCCAGCGGCAATTTTCTCTCTGCTAATGTTATCGGCGATGGCGTCGTAATCGTATATCACTTCCAGGGGCCCGAAGCAGAAATCGCACACGTTGATGGGCTCCAGGGCATACTCCCTGCTGCACTCCCTACACCTTAGGGCCTTAGAATAAGACAATGGAACCTTTCTATCTCTCTATACCCTTACTTAAAGAACCTGTCATGAGAAAAAAGAATACCGCTTACCTTGTAGGCGGTAATTCCTAAGGGAGATGCTATCAAAAGCCCTACGGGTTGTCAACTGGAGCACAAGATATCTACCCTATTAAACATCACTGATCACAACTTCCTCTCAGCGGAACCAAAAAGGAAAATAGGCTAGGTTTCAGCCTAGCCTATTTTCGGGAGGAGGGGCGGTCCCTTTGATGCCGCCCCAGGGGGTTTAGCTCTTTACGTCCTCGGTAGCAGGGGTCTTCACCTTGATGATCTTGGGCTTGGCCTCCTCTACCTTGGGGATAGTCACGGTGAGGACACCATCCTCAAAGAGGGCCTCGGCCTTATCTGCCTTTAAAGAG
>JAZGDP010000058.1:0-13416 GCA_036477885.1 Dehalococcoidia bacterium | reverse complement strand
CTTCGTTTCAACCAGATAAGCAACATCTCTCCACTGGCCTCCCTCACAAACCTGACCGAGCTCGACCTTGTCGGGAACCAGATAAGCGACATCTCATTCCTCGCCTCCCTCACCAACCTGACCTTGCTCCGCCTTGGGGCGAACCAGATAAGCGACGTCTCCCCCCTAGCCTCCCTCTCCAACCTGTCCTCGCTCAACCTTGAAGTCAACCAGATAAGCAACATCTCTACCCTAGCCTCCCTCACCAACCTGACCTTTCTCGACCTTACGGGGAACCAGATAAGCGACATCTCTCCCCTGGTGGAGAACAGTGGCCTTGGGCAAGGAGACCTGGTACGGCTTACAAACAACGCTCTCGACCTCTCGGAAGGCTCGGAAGACCTGGAAAACATTAGAAAATTAGAGGAGCGGGGAGTAGAGGTCATAAGATAGGGGAGTCCGCCCTTTTAGACAAAAAGGACTGTTATCTGTTCAAGGATTGACGATAAGAGGTGAGCATGGCCGACTCGACAAGACCCGGAAACAAGCAATGCCCCTGGCTGTCATTCTGAGCAAAGTGTCATTCTGAGCGCAGTGAAGAATCTCACGCGGAGACCCTTCGCCCGCCTCTGGCGGACTCAGGGTGACATACTAAGCCCAACGCTCAGGGTGACATACTGAACTCATCGCTCAGGGCGACATGCTAAGCTCAACGCTCAGAGTGACATAGGGATTGTAAAGGGCACAAAGTCCGGTACAAGCAATGCCCCTGGCTGTCATTCTGAGCAAAGTGTCATTCTGAGCGCAGCGAAGAATCTCACGCAGAGACCCTTCACTTTGTTCAGGGTGACATGCTAAACTCAACGCTCAGGGTGACATACTGAACTCAACGCTCAGGGTGACATTTTGACAATGCCTTTAGGCCAGCTCTTCCGGCTGCGGGGTGACCAGAACTGGAGTAGGCGCTACGCTGGCCTTGATCTGTTTCTCTATCTCGCCGGCCACCTCGGGATGACTATGCAGAAATTCTCTAGAATTTTCCCTTCCCTGCCCCAGCCGAGTCTCCCCAAAGGCGAAGAAGGCCCCGCTCTTCTTGATCAGCCCCAGTCCCACCCCCAGGTCCAGCAAGTCCCCCTCTTTGCTTATGCCTCGGTTAAACATGATGTCGAACTCCGCCTTGCGGAAGGGAGGCGCTACCTTGTTCTTCACCACCTTAGCCCTAATACGACTCCCCACCACCTCGTCCCCCTGCTTTATGGCCTCCAGCCTTCGCAGGTCTATGCGCACCGAGCTGTAGAACTTCAGGGCTCTACCCCCTGGAGTTACCTCGGGATTGCCGAAGACTATCCCCACCTTCTCGCGTAATTGATTTATGAACACCACCGCCGTCTTTGACCGACTGATGGCCGCAGTGAGCTTTCTGAGGGCCTGGGACATGAGGCGAGCCTGAAGCCCCACATGGGTATCCCCCATCTCCCCTTCGATCTCCGCCCGGGGAACCAAGGCCGCCACGCTATCGATGACTACAACGTCCAGAGCGCCGCTCCTCACCAGGGCCTCGGTTATCTCCAGGGCCTGCTCCCCCGTGTCCGGCTGAGATATATACAGATCGTCCACATTAACGCCACACTTAGCCGCATAGGAGGGATCCAGGGCGTGTTCGGCGTCTATATAGGCGGCCATGCCCCCTGCTCTTTGAGCCTCGGCGATGATGTGCTGGCCTAGAGTGGATTTGCCTGCCGCCTCGGCACCAAAGACCTCCGTCACCCGTCCTCTAGGTATCCCTCCCACCCCCAAGGCCAGGTCCAGAGAGAGGGAGCCCGTGGAGATAACCTCGACGCTGAGCCTCTGGGAGGCCGATCCCAGCTTCATGATGGAGCCCGGCCCGAACTGCCGTTCGATTTGAGCCAACGTCACCTCCAGCGCCTTTTCCTTTTCGGTACTCATAGCAACACTCCCCCCTATTCAGAACAGAAATGTCCAGCGGACTAGCCGCATGATATCACAGGTCCACCCCTTAAACAATGATATTTTGGCAGGTCATAGGTACAAGAAACTGGTCGCTTTCTCGATGAGGTTCAGAATTGGGGCAGGATAGATGCCCACCCAGAAGATTACCAGTAGCAATGCACTTAGGATACCCACTTGTAAGGGGGGGATTTTCAGTCGGCCATTATCGTTATCTGGGGCGGGGCGCAGATACATCTGTTTTATAACCATCAGATAATAGTACAGGGATATCGCGCTGTTGACGATGGCCAGCGCAACGAGCCAGATCAGGCCCTCCTTAGCCACCCCAGTGAAAAGATAGAACTTGGTGGCAAAGCCGGCAAAGAAGGGGAGCCCCGCCAGAGAAAATAGGGATACGGTTAAAGCCAACGCTAAGAAGGGGGAGCGCTCCGCCAGCCCTGCAAAGTCCTCGATATCCTCCTTCCCCGTTAGATTGAAGTATACGATGACCGAGACGAAGGCGGCGAAGTTGGTGGCGGAATATCCTACCAGATGGAAGATGAGGCCGTTGGAGCCCAGCTCCGAGAGGGCTGCAATGCCCAGCAACAGGACCCCAGCCTGACCGATGCTGGAATAGGCTAACATCCGCTTTATGTTCTTCTGGGCAATGGCTACGAAGTTGCCCAGGGTCATGGTAGCCGCCGATAAACCAGCCACCATCCCCTGCCACTGATCCAAGGCCGGGAGGAAGGCTGTGCCAAATAGTCGTAACAGCAAGGCAAAGCTGGCTACCTTGGATGCCACCGCCAAATATGCGGTAACCGGCGTGGGCGCACCTTCATAAACATCGGGAGCCCACATATGAAAGGGGACGGCCGTTATCTTAAATCCCAGGCCCACCACCACCAACACCAGCCCCGCCAGGAAGGCTTTTTGCAATTCGTCTCCACTGCTTAGAACCGTGGCGATACCTTCGTAGGTGGTGGTGCCCAAGGTGCCGTAAATTAGGCTCAGTCCATAGAGGAGCAAGGCCGACGAGAAGGCCCCTATCAATATATATTTCATTCCCCCTTCGGCGGACTTAGGGCTATCCCTGGCGTAGGAGGCCAAGACGTAGAGGCTGAAGGTCAATAGCTCCAGGGATATATAGGCTGTAAGAAGCTCCCCCGCCGCCGTCATAAACATCATGGCCAGCACCGAAAAAAGGACGATGCCATAATATTCGCCAGGGTAGCGCAGGTGCTTTTTAACATAATCTACAGAGAACAACATCATGGCGGCCCCCAGAATCAGCACGAACACCTTAAAGAACAGGGCATAGTCATCCACCAAAAACAGTCCGCCATAGAGCTTTTCCGTATCGTCCACTAGGGTGAAGGACAAGCCAATAACCACCAGGATACCTGCCGTTCCCAGATAGGCCAGCCAGTGCTTCCTCTCCTGGGGCAGGAAGAGGTCCAGACCCAGCACTATCAGGGCCAGGCCAGCTATAGTAAATTCGGGGAGGAACAGCCAGAAATTGATATTCATTTATGTTATCCCGGGGATAGTCTTCACTGCGCTCTCTATCATCCGGATGAAGGGCAGGGGATATACCCCCACGAAGATGATGGCCACCCCCAAAGCCCCCATGGAGGCCGTCTCCAGCTTCGAGCTATCGGGCAACTTATCCCACCTTCCATCCAGGGGGCCGAAAAACACTCGAGCCAGCAGTCGCAGGATATAAACGGCGGTGATGGCGGCGCCGATGATGCCGAAGATACCCACGATGGGGTAGGACTGGAAGGTTCCTATAAAGACCAGGAGTTCGGAGATGAAACCGCTGAGGCCCGGCAAGCCTAAGGAGGTCAGTCCCGCCAAGGTGAAAAAGGCGGCGGTCATGCCCATCCGTTTTGCTAGGCCTTGAAAGATGGAGATGTCTCTAGTATGAGCTCGGTCATAGACCACTCCCACCAGCGCGAAGAAGAGGGCGGTCATAACCCCGTGGGAAAACATCTGCAGCACCGCCCCGTTCACCCCCGTCACCTTCAGGGTGGCGAAGCCCATGAGCACATAGCCCATGTGGCTCACGCTGGAGTATCCTATCACATACTTTAAGTCTCGCTGAGCCATGGCGGAGAAGGCCCCATACACCACGTTGATGGTGGCGAAAATAATAAAGGGGATGGCCCAGTCCTGGGCACCTTCTGGCAGGAGGGTCATCCCCACTCGAATGATGCCATAGGCTCCCAGCTTCATCAGCACGCCGGCGTGGAGCATGCTCACCGCCGTTGGCGCCGCCACGTGTCCATCGGGCGACCAGGTGTGGAAAGGCCACAGCCCCGCCAACACCCCAAAACCTATGAGGAAGAGGGGGAAGATGGTCCGCTGGAAGGCCTCGGCGAACCTCCCTTGCGCCTCGGGCTGGCTCAGCACTGTGATATCGAAGGTGCCCATGTCCGCCTTGACGTATAGCACTAAAATGGCAATCCATACTAAAGCGCTGCTGGCCACCAGGTAAAGCACTAACTTCAAGGCGCCATACTCTTTCCGAGTGCTTCCCCATACCCCGATGAGCAGATACATGGGAAGCACCGCCAGCTCGTAGAAAAAGAACAGGAAGAAGAGGTCCAGAGATATGAAGGTGCCCAAGACCCCCGTGACCAGCACTAGGAACAGGACGAAGAAGTCCTTGGTACGAGTATCGATGTTCCACGAAATGAAGACCCCCGTGGCCATCACTATGCCCGTGAGGAGCACCATGGGAGTGGAGATGCCATCGACGCCCACGTGGAAGTTGATGCCCAGGCCCTTCAGCCACTCATACTCCTTCTCGAACTGGAAGCCCCCAGCGCCATAGTCGTATTGAATGAAAACGGCGATGGAGAGGGCCAGGGTCACGACGCCGGCAACCGCCGCAATCAGCTTAATTAGGTATCGCTGATCCCGGGGCGTCGCCACTACCAGCAACGCAGCCCCTCTAGGGACCAGGAAGATTATTAACAGCACATACTCTTTCAGAGCCACACCTCAGGTCGTTTGATTAGGAAAAGGCCACTATCAAGATGAGGATGGTAGTGCTAACCAAAATAACCAGCACATAGTTGGCTACCTGCCCCGTTTGATGAAGGCGAAGGGTTAAGCTCGTCAGCACCGCACTCTTACCTACGCCATCTACCCCGGTGTTGTTCACCACCAGCCTATCGAACAAAGCCACCCCAGCAGAAAAGACCAGCACCCCTTTATCTATGGCCCACTGATAGGCCTCATCTATATAGTATTTGTTGTCCAGCAGCCTATAGATTTGAGTGTATATACGGCCCAGGGCTCTTTGAGGCTCCGCAGCGACCCTTTGAATAGACCTGCGCCACAACAGATAAGCCCCCATCCCAGCCAAGAGCACTATCATAGAGAGGGTGGTGGTCAAGACGCTGTAGTCGAAGGGCTGGGACTCACCGCTAAACAGGAAGGTGCCGAAGCCTCCATAAGCCACAGTGTAATCCAGCGCCAGGAATCCAGCCCCGGCCGCTGGTATAGCCAGCAAGGCCATGGGAATGATCATCACCGATGGCGATTCGTGGACATGCCGACTCCCCTCTCTCAAGGGGCCGAAAAATACCTTAGAGACCAGTCGAGTCATATAGAGGACGCTGAGAAAGGCGGCGATAAGGACAATAACATAAAGCCAAGCTCCCCTATGATCCAGGGCAACGTTTAAGATCTCGTCCTTGCTCCAGAACCCGCTTAACGCTGGAAAGCCCGCCAGCGCCCCTGCCGCAATCATAAAGGTTATCGTTGTAACAGGCATGCGGCGCCCCAATCCCCCCATCTCCCGGATATCGTTAGTGCCGGTAGCATGGCTGATGCTCCCCGCTCCCATGAAGAGCAACGCCTTAAAGAAGGCGTGAGTGAGCAGATGAAACAGCGCCGCAGTAAAACCGAAGGCACCGAGGGATATCATCATGAAGCCCAGCTGGCTGATGGTGGAGTAAGCCAGCACCCGCTTGATGTCGTTCTGCACCAGAGCCAGAGTCCCCGCCAAAAGTGCGGTGATGGAGCCGATGATCACCACGAAGACCAGGGCCCCTGACCCCGCCAGGAAGATGGGATACATACGCCCTACCAGATAGACCCCCGCCGCTACCATGGTTGCAGCGTGGATCAGGGCGCTCACGGGGGCTGGACCTTCCATGGCATCGGGCAACCACACATGCAGGGGAAACTGGGCCGACTTCCCCATGGCCCCCAGGAATATAAGGGACGCTATCAGGGTTAGCATTCCTTGAGAGATCTCCCCGGCGGCTACACTACCAAGGATTGTGGAGATATCGAAGGTTCCCGTTTCCTTGAAAAGCAGGAGTATCGCTATGAAGAAGCCCACATCTCCGATGCGAGTGGTCACGAAGGCTTTTTTGGCCGCCTCCGCCGCCGAACGCCGCTCATAATAAAACCCGATGAGCAGATAAGAGCAGATGCCTACCAGCTCCCAGGTTATATACAGCAGCAGCAAATTATCCGCCAGGACCAGGCCCAGCATCGATGCGGCGAACAGGGAATGCACCGCCCAGTACCAGTCCATGCGGGGCTCGCCCCTCATATATCCCACAGAGTAGACCTGCACCATGAAGGCCACAGCGGTTACAATCCCCACCATGACTAGGGAGAGCTCGTCGATGGCCATGCCCAAGCTCAACCTGGTATCCCCCGACTCAAACCAGGTGCGACTGAATAAATTGGGTGTCTCGGAGCCCAGCACATCGGGTAAGATGAGCCAAAATAGGACAAATCCAAAGCCTATGGCCGCAACCGACAGCAATGAGCCCTTCCCAGGCAGATATCGTCCAAAAAGGGCCAATACAGCGAAAGCCCCCAAACAAACTGCAGGGGCTAGGAAAGTCCACTCCATGCCTAGGGGTGTCGACATCCTGAGATCCCCCTTAGAGCATCGTTTACCTCGGGATTATAGGCTATTACCACTTCATGAGATTGATCTCATCCACGTTTACCGACGCCCTATTGCGGTACAAACGCAATACTATAGCCAAAGCCAACCCCACCTCCGCCGCTGAGACAATGATAATGAAAATGGCGAAGATGATCCCTGTATAAGGTGACGAAGCTAAATCTATAGGTTTGAAATATACGGCGAAGGCTATAAAATTGATGTTTACTGCGTTCAGCATCAGCTCTATGGACATCAAGATGACCACGGCGTTGCGTTTGGATAAGACCCCGAACAGCCCTATGCAAAAGAGGGCGGCGCTTAAGATGAGGACGTGCTCTAGGGGTATCACTCCTCCTCTCCTCCCGGCCGAGCGATGACGATAGCCCCGATAAGGGCCACCAACAACAACACCGAGGCCACCTCAAAAGGCACAGCCCAGGTGGTAAACAGGGCCTCTGCCACCGGGCGAAAAGGCACCGGCTCTATCTCCTCCACCGTATTGGGCCATTTGTTTACCAGGATCACCGCCGTCAGCACGGCGAAGGCCCCTATGCCGGCCACCAGGGCCAGGGGCCTCTGGTTATTGTTCAAACGCACAGGTGTCTCTCGGGTGCGGGTAAGCATCAGGGCAAACAGGATCACCACTATGATAGCACCGCCGTATATTAAGACCTGCACCAGGGCCAAGAACTCGGAGAAGAGCACGATGTATAGTCCCGCAATGGTCAGCAACGCTAAAAGAAGGAAAAGGGCCGCATGGACGATGTTTCGTGAGAGAACAACTCCAAGAGCCCCTACCAGAGAGATGACCCCTAAGACATAGAAGAATGCCTCTACCGGACTCACTCCTCTTGCTCCATCTCCCTCTGTTGCTGTTTCTCTATATCAGACCTCCCCACCTCAAAGCCCGTCTCCTCTTGCCATTTCTTGCCCCACTCCAGTAACACGGGCAAGTCCACCGTCAGGCTACCACGACTGTTCTCAGCGTGCTCATGCTCATAAGTCATAGATATGGCCTCGAAGTTACACACCTCGACACAGATGCCGCAGAGGATGCAGCGCTCCGTTATGATCTCGAATATATCAACCATCTTCTTGCGCTTGCTCTCCCCGGTGGCATACTTGGGGTTGTCCATCATGGTCACTTCCATGCACTCCGTGGGACAGTACCGAGCACAAACCTGACAGCCTACACAGGCCGCCTCATCGACCTTGTAGTCCCACAAGAGACCCGGAAATCCCATGTAGCGAGCCGCCAGGGGCAGGTGCTTATCGGGATACTGCACCGTAACCGGCTTCCTAAACATGGTCTTCAGGGTGATGGTCATGCCCTTCAAAAGGCCAATCATCTTAACGCCTTCCCCCTCGCTAAACGCAGAGCATGGGAGCGTTTCAGCGACCTCTGGCGTCGCCACATCAGTTGATATATTACCACAAGCATCACGCCCAGAGACATCAATCCCATACTCCACCGAGGCCAGTCATAGAACAGGTAGATGCCTGTTAGGAGCACATTCAAAAAGGAGAGGGGTAATAATATCTTCCAGGCGAATCCCATAAGCTGGTCTATGCGGAACCTGGGAACGGTGGCACGGATCCAGAAAATGGCGAGGATTACACCCAGGGTCTTAAGGGCAAACCAGAGGGCCTGGAGCAGATTCACCGCCCAGGCGGCATCTGCTCCAAAGAGGGGCCCATGCCAGCCGCCCAGGAATAGCACCGTCGCCAGCACCGCCACCGCTAGGGTATTGGCGTATTCCGCCAGGAAGAAGATGGACCAGTGGATGCCGCTATACTCTACAAAGGGGCCGCCTATCACCTCCGACTCGGCGAAGGGTATATCGAAGGGCGCCCGCCCCACCTCCGCCAGGCCTGCCAGCAGAAAGATTAACAGCCCCAAAGGCTGCAGCAGAACATACCAAATAGGGTCCTGGTCTATCACTATGGTCTTGAGATTGAGGGACTGGGACATCATGACAATGGCTATCACCACTACAATGAGGGGCACCTCGTAGCTGATAAGCTGGGCCGCCGCGCGTAGGCCCCCCAGCAGGGCATACTTATTGCTGGAAGCCAGACCCGCCATCACCAGGCCCACTATGGAGACCCCCGAGACCGCCAGGATATAGAAGATGCCCAGTTCCAGGTTTCGCACCGCGATGTCTCGAGTGAAGGGTATGGATACCCAGATGATAAAGGCAGGCACAAAGACCACCAGCGGGGCGATCCAATAGATGGCCTTATCTGTCATGGCGGGAAGGACATCCTCTTTAAGCAAGAGCTTGATGGCATCGGCTATGGGCTGCAACAGCCCCCACGGCCCCGTGCGCATGGGGCCCAGGCGTTGCTGAATCCGGGCCAAGAACTTACGCTCCAGATAGGTCAGACCCAGCACCACCACGGTGATAAAGGCCACCAGCAGGGCAATCCACAGTATCAGCCAAGCCACATCGACCCAATCGAAGCTCACCTATCCACCTCCCCCAAGATGATATCCAGGGAGCCCAGGATTATCACCGCATCGGCCACGTAGACGTCCCGCAGCAGATACTCCAGGGCCATCAAATTGCAGAAGGACGGCGCCCGAATCTTCACCCGATAGGGATGGTCTTCGCCTTTACTCACCAGATAAACCCCGAAGTCGCCCCTGGGGTTCTCAGCCCTAACGTAGACATCCCCCTCGGGTGGCCGGACAAATCCGAACTTGGCCACCTTAGCCTGTGTCGGCCCCTTGGGCATCTGCTTCATCGCCTGTTCTATTATGCGAACAGATTCTCGCATCTCCTCGATGCGTACCCAGTAACGATCCCAGCAATCCCCCTGGTCTCCCACAGGTATGTCGAAATCGAAGCGGTCATACACAAGATATGGCTCCGACTTTCGGATATCCTGCTTCACGCCCGTAGCCCGTAGAGCCGGGCCGCTCATGCCAAAATCGATGGCATCCTGAGGGGAGATGGTACCCACTCCCCGGGTGCGCTCCAGAAAGATCTCCTGATAGGTCAAAAGCTCATCGCACTCATCTATGCCCCGTTTCACCGCCGGCATCAGCTTAGTCATCCGCTCCTGGAAATCCTCGGGGAGGTCCTGGCCCACGCCCCCCACCCGGAAATAGCTGTGCATCATCCGGGCCCCGCTTACCGACTCGAAGACCGACTGGATCTGTTCCCGCTCCCGGAACCCATACATAAAAGGAGTAGCAAATACGCCGATGTCCGTTCCGAAGGCGCCGTAAAACATCATGTGGCTGGCGATACGATTAAGCTCACACAGGATGACTCTAATATACTGGGCCCGCTCCGGCACCTCCAGTCCCATCAGTTTCTCCGTCGCCATCACGAAGACCAGCTCATTGTTGAAGTTGGAGATGTAGTCCAGTCGATCGAAGAGGGTAACTATCTGGCGGTAGTTCTCCCGCTCGCAAAGCTTCTCCGAGGCCCGATGCAGGTAGCCGATGTAAGGCTCCGCTCCGACGATCTGCTCTCCATTGATCCGCAGCACGATTCGAAACACCCCATGGGTGCTGGGGTGCTGCGGCCCCATGTTGAGGAGCATGTCTACCGTATCTAGCTTCGCATCGGAGGTCATATCTTTTTCCTCACCATCGCTCCCCTTGCCATTCATCGATCTCGACGAAGGGGTAGTCCTTCCGCATGGGATACACCCCCTTAAATTCATCGAACAGCAGCAGCTCCTTGGGATTGGGATGGCCCGTAAAGGTAACACCGAAGAGATCGGCTCCCTCTCTCTCGTGCCAGTCGGCCCCCCGCCACACCCCTGTTATAGAAGGTACCTCTGGGGCATCCTTGGAGAGCTGGGTCTTAATTACCATATTGTGTCCTTTGGTAGTGGAATAGAGGTGATACACAACCTGAAAATGCTCCTCATAGTCCACCACCGAAAGACAGCGCAGATAGTCGAACTGGAGGCGCTCATCCTCTTTGGCCAAGCGGCAGGCCTCAACCACCTGCTCCGGGTTTATCGTGAGGACCACCTCATCCACCGAATAAGATATCTGGGGATGGAAGGAGGAAAAGGCCTCGCTGACGAGGCCCTCCATCTCTGGGTCTTTTAGAGCCGGTTCCTCCGGTCCCTTCTTAGGGGGGTGTTTCTTCTCCTCCATCCTCTCGTCTGCTCTACTTGCCCTCCCGCATGATCTTCTCTTGTAACTTGATGAAGGCGTCCATCAGCGCCTCGGGGCGGGGCGGACAACCGGGTACGTATATATCCACCGGAATGATCTTGTCCACCCCCATGACTACCGAATAGGAGCGCACATAGGGGCCCCCACAGGTGGCACAGCTTCCCATGGCGATGACCCACTTGGGCGATGGCATCTGCTCATACAGAAGCTTTATAGGCTCGGCCATCTTCTTAACCACCGTCCCCGCCACTATCATCACGTCCGACTGCCGGGGCGATGGCCAGGTAACTATCCCGAATCGGTCTAAGTCGTGGTGGGACATGTAGGTGCTGATCATCTCGATGGCACAGCACGCCAGGCCGAACTGCAGGGGCCATAGAGATGATTTCCTTGCGATCTTAAAGAGCTGCTCCGACTTAGCGGTGATGACGCCGGGCATCCCTGTTTTGAAGGGGCTTTCCCCAGGCCAATGCTGCTTGGAGCTCACCTTTATTTCCAACGCAATACCCCCTTCCTCCAGCCGTAGAGTATGCCGAAGGCAAGCACTACGATGAAGATGATCATCCCATAGAATACGGGGGCGCTATCCAAGCCCAAGAAGACCACCGCCCAGGGAAATAGAAACACCGCCTCCACAGCGAAAATCATGAACATGATGGCAAAGAGGTAATAGCGAACGTGGACCTGAGACCAGAACTCCCCCATGGGCGGGATACCACACTCATAAGGGATGTCTTTAAGCTTCGACTTGGCTCGAGGCGCCAGTAAGAGGGACATCATAAAGGCCACCAGCACCATGCCAACGGCAGCCACTATGGCAATGAGAACAGCAGTCCAATCGTTGAAAAACTCGCCTCGCAAATGGCTTACCTTTCCAGAATCTCCCTACTACAGGCTAGATATCTGACCATCTACACTGTATCAATATAACGCCAACACCCATCCCCGTCAATTTGGACTGCTATATACCTACCCATTTCATCGGTCTAGGGAGATCAATGGCTTTTGTAGCGGCTCACAATGGGCAGCCGCCTGTCTCTGCCGAAGGCCCGATGGGTTATCTTGATACCTACGGGGGCCTGACGCCTCTTGTACTCGTTTCGGTCCACCATGCCGATTACTCTCTTCACCGTCTCCTCATCAAAGCCCATGCCCACGATGTCCTCAAAGCTGCGATCCTCCTCCACATAGGCCTGAAGTATGGAATCTAACACAGGGTAAGGGGGCAGAGTATCCACATCCCTCTGGTCGGGGCGAAGCTCGGCGCTGGGCTCTTTTTCGATGACGCTGCGGGGGATGCCATCCTTAGGCTCCAAGGTATTCCGATATTCCGCCAGTTTATACACCAGGGTCTTAAGCACATCCTTTATCACAGCAAAGCCTCCGGCCATGTCCCCGTAAAGGGTGCTGTAACCGGTGGCCAGCTCGCTCTTGTTGCCCGTGGTCAGGACCAGCCAGCCGTATTTGTTAGAGATGCTCATCAGGATATTGCCTCGGATGCGGGCCTGGAGGTTCTCCTCGGCCACGTTGGACTCAGTGCCCTGAAAGGCCTCCTCCAGCATCTTTAAGGAGGCGCTAAAGGCCTCCTCTATGGGTATGACCCAAAGCTCCACCCCCATCCTCTCCACCAGGGTCTTGGCATCTGCGATGCTGCCCTCCGAGGAGTAGCGAGAGGGCATGGAGACACCTAGGACATTTTCCGCCCCCAGGGCATCCACTGCTATAACAGCGGTCAGGCTGGAGTCTATACCCCCCGATAGCCCTATCAAAACCTTGTGAAAGCCGTTCTTCTGAACGTAATCCCTGGTTCCCAGCACCAGGGCGTGATAAACCTCGGCGGGGTAACTGTATAGGGATACCTTCCTCTCCGGCAGGGATGGCCTATGGGTGGGGGAGGCGCCTTGGGAAACTATGATAGGCGCCTTATTATTCTGCGATGGGTAAGGGGGGTATTTCTCCTTGCGGGGCCTGGGGTCGTGGAGGCGGGCGCGGAAGACACCTTCCACATCCAGATCCGCCAACACCATGTCCTCCTCAAATTGCGAGCCCTGGACCATGACTTCGCCCTGCTGACTAAATATCATGCTGTTCCCGTCGAAGACCAACTCATCCTGACCACCCACCAGGTTCAAGTAGCAGATGATGACCCCGTTATCCACTGCCCTGGTGGCCAGCATCTTCTCCCTATAGCTTCTCTTACCGGCATGAAAGGGCGAGCCATTGATGTTTATAATGACCTCGGCCCCGGCGCTGCGTTGTAGGGTGGTAGGGCCTGTGGCATACCATATATCCTCGCAGATGTTGACCCCTATCCTCGCGCCATTGATTATGAACACCGGGCACTCACTGCCGCTGTGGAAGTACCTGTCCTCGTCGAACACCCCATAGTTGGGCAGATACATCTTGCGGTATGTGCCCA
>JAZGDP010000057.1:0-5885 GCA_036477885.1 Dehalococcoidia bacterium | reverse complement strand
GCTGTCCCAACGTCGCCTGTCCCGCCCAGATTTACGAACTGCTAAAACATTTCGTCTCCCGAGGAGCACTGGACATCGAGGGAGTGGGGGAATCTCTTTGTGAAGCCCTCCTTAAAGCAGGGCTGGTGAAAGATGTAGCCGACATATATTACATGACTAAAGAGGACCTGTTGAAACTGGAGCGCATGGCTGACAAAAGCGCTGGCAACGTCTTAGCCGCCATCCAAGATAGCAAGGGGAGGCCCCTCGCCAGAGTCATCTTTGCCTTGGGTATACTCCATGTGGGAGGAGAGATGGCCGAAATCCTGGCCAACCACTTCCAGAGCATGGATAGATTGCCCCACGCCACAGAGGAGGATCTTCTTGCCATACCGTCCATCGGCCCCAAGATAGCTCAGAGCATCGTCGCCTTCTTCAAAGAGGAAAGGAACTTGAAGGTCATCGAGAAGCTGAAGAGAGCCGGAGTCAACATGAAAGCGGCTCCAGTAGCGGCCAGAGGATTGCCCCTGGCTGACAAACAGTTCGTAATAACGGGAAGACTGAATGCCTTTAGTCGGCAAGAGGCCGAGAGGAAGATTAAGGAGTTGGGCGGCTCGGTGGGGAGCAGCATAAGCAAAAAGACCGATTATCTAATACTGGGAGAGGAGCCCGGCTCCAAACTGGATAAGGCCAAGGAGTTGGACACCCCCACCCTCAGTGAAGAGGAGCTCCTAAAGCTTTTGGAAGAGGCTAGCAGTTAGTTGGTCATCTTGGAGGGAGTAAGGGATGGCTAAATCACTGATATGGTTCCCTCGGAGGAGGGGCCCTGCTAAATTAGGTGCCATAGCGGCCGCGATATTGGTATTTGCGGTTGCCTGCGGCGGCGGAGAAGAGCCTACGCCCATCAGCGACAAAGTCCTATTCTCCTCCAGCAGGGATGGCGATTTCGAGATCTATTTGCTGAACATCGTCAGCGGGGAGCTGACTCAATTAACAGATGACGACGGTAGAGACATATCGCCCGCTTGGGTCCCCGACGGCTCCAAAATAGTCTTCGCCTCCGATAGGGGTGGCGACCTAGATATCTATGTCATGGCCTCCGACGGCAGCGGGGTAGTCAACTTGAGCAATAACCCCGGCAGGGATAAGGACCCTGACTGGTCGCCCGACGGCTCCAAAATAGCCTTCGCCTCCGATAGGGATGGTGACCTTGATATCTATATCATGGACGCCGATGGCGGTAACTTGACCCAATTGACCTTTAACGAGGGGATAGTTGATGACGACCCTAACTGGTCGCCCGACGGCACCAAGATAGCCTTTAACTCCGCCATAGGGGGCAGTAGCGATATCTTTGTAATGGATATCGACGGAGGCAACCTGGTCAATTTAACGGGCAGCGAAGGCGGGGGCAGCAATCCCACCTGGTCCCCCGATGGCACCAAGATAGCCTTTACCTCGGACAGAATATTAATAGAAGGCCAACGAAACTTCTCCATATTTATCATGAACGCCGATGGTAGCTCTCCCGTGGAAGTAGCCGTTAGTGAAGGCATAGATGCCCAGCCCTCCTGGGCACCCGATGGGATTAAGATCGCCTTCGCGTCCAACAGAGACCGAAATTTCGAGATCTATATCTTGGACGTGGAGACGGGAGAGCAGACCAATGTAACCAACCACAACTCTTTCGACCAGACTCCCTCATGGATACCTTAGGCACAATAGGGCTAATCGGGGAGGTGTTTCTTCATCCTGTCTAGTTCTTGATTTGTAGAAACCTATGAGAAGGAAAGGGCTCACTCGTCTATTGCTCCTGTTCCTCGCCATGGCCGTGGTCAGTCTAGGGGGGCTGGCCCGAGAATTACAAGTGGCGCCGGCACTACTTTTGTCCTTTTCCCTTACGGCGGCATCCATTGTTACCCTCCTCTTGAGGCGGACTATCCTCCGGGAGAGAAGGGAGATGGAGGAAAAAGAGGAGTGAGAGCTACGCTCATTGGCGGAGAAGAATTGCAAAGCTGCAAGCAAGGAGCAGGCTTTAAGAAATGATGGGAAAAGAGGGGAAACCATATTTTAGCCTGCCCCTATTGCTTGAGGATTTTCCCTTGGGCCAACCTCAGCGATGGAGAGGATCTCATCGAGGCAGGGAATATGTAGGCGAGGTGATCCTAACAGATAAATGGTCGCCAGCCTTCGGCCAGAGGCTTGGCAAGCGTACCAGTTTTCGCATCGTGATCTTCACTCAGCCTCAGGAACTGCCACCGGGTGCCCTCAAGGACCCCCGCATAGTGGTTTGTGTACCCTCCAGGCCTACTCCAAAAGTAACCCGCCTAACTCAAGAGTATCGATCGATAGCCGAAGAGAGGGCCAGATATGAAACCCGCCCCATGGCTCAGCCAGAGGAAACCTTACACAGCCTTTCCCTTAGAGAAAGGGAGACCAAAGAGAGGCTGGTGGAGGAGGAGAGAAATATCTACACAACTGGCGTCATCTACACTCAGCAAGGGCGTCATCTTGATATTCGAGGAGTCTTCACTAGCTTAGCGCTAGATGATATCTTACAGAACTTGATGACCTTTATCTTCAATAACGCCTCATTGCCTTATGCCCAGCTAGTAGCAAAGGAATTTAAGCCAGTTACAGACATAAAAGAGCTACTAGAGCAGGAGTCCCTCCTCCTAGAAAGGCTCCATGAGCTCCAGGAACAACTCAAGGACGCAGAAGAGAACCTGCGTTTCCTTTCAGATGGCCTGGAGCGCCCCTCTGGCATGGAGACGCAAGAGGCTTTGAGGAAGCTAAGCAACATTTGCCAGGCAAAAGACCTGCTGGATTTCTACGCTATTGCCCAGAGGGAATGGGCTGACCCCGCCAATTTAGCCAGGGCTCTATCTATGTATCAGGGTCTCCAACAGTTACGAGTACTGGCCCCCGAGATAGTTGCTACCAAGGCCTATCTAGAGAGGGCCGAACCAGGCAAAAAGGATGATGAGCTGGCCTTGGACCGAATATCGGTCTTGGAGCAATTGAACATCGCAAGCCTTTCGCTCAATCCCCAATTGTGGGAGAGCATCCACTCCCTCTTCAACTGGTTCAAGTCCAGATACTCCGCTGCCTATGTGGCACATCACTCAAGCTATCATGGGATAGCCTCAGATCTGAGCATGCGCCTGCACAATGCGGCCCTTAAAGTGGAGGCTCTGCGACGGTTCAACTCCATCATCGAGCTGGGTGAACCCGTAGCAGATGCCCTCGCCACCCGGTACAATGAATTGCTAGTCGTCTCCAAGCCCTGTCCTGTAGAGGAACTGGGGGAGGAGGTCATAGGAACAGAACCCTTGTGTCCATCCTGTGAACTTAGGCTAACATCTCATCCTCCCATGAAAGAGGTGGAGACCTTTTTGAACCACCTGGAGAGCGCCTTGCTAGCTCAATGCCGTCGCCTCAGCTCCGAGACGGTTAGACGGATACTTGCGAAACAGGGGGATGAGCGCCTAAATAAGTTTCTTAAGATAGTTCAGGCCAGCGATATATCCTCCCTGGTCAACACACTGGACGATGATTTAGTGAGCTTCCTTCGCCGATTTTTAAAGGAGGGGTCTCGCTGAGGTATCCTCCATTGCCAACAAAAAAGCGCTAATACTCAATTCTCTATAGTCCATAGAAACATGAAGCTAATTGTGGGACTGGGTAATCCAAGAAAGGCCTATGCCAATAACCGGCACAATGTAGGTTTCCTATCTGTCAATCACCTTGCCAAGGAGATGGGGATTACATGGGAAAGAAGGACAAGGGTAGCCATTCTGGGGCGGGGGGAGGCAGGGGGGCAAAGGGTGGTTTTGGCTAAACCCCGCGCCTTCATGAATCTGAGCGGGGAGGCTGTTGGCTTCTTGATCCATAGATGGAAAATAGATGTCAGAGACCTGATAGTCATATATGACGATATGGACCTGCCTCTAGGGAAGATCCGCATTCGGGAAAGGGGGGGGGCAGGGGGACATAAGGGCATAGAATCAATTATCCTCCGGTTGGGCACCGAGGATTTCCCTCGCATCCGAGTAGGCATAGGCCGGCCCGAAGAGGCCTCGGCAGATGCGGTGGAATATGTTTTGGGCGACTTCACCCCCGAAGAAAGGGAGGAGTTAGAGGGGTCGTTAAGCAGGGTAGCCGAGGCCGTCCTCTGCATTTTAGAAGAAGGGATAGCCACAGCCATGAACCGCTACAACTAAGAGTAATGCCTATGGGCTGAGTCTCGGAAAAAAGCTACATCACCAGGCCGTCCACCCTCCATCTACGCAGATGGTCTGGCCCGTGACGTAGCCTGAAGCATCGGAGGCCAGGAACACCACTATCCCTTTCAGCTCCTCCGGCTTGCCAGGCCTCCCCATAGGGGTATGATCGGCTATGGCAGAGGCTATCTCCGGCTTGGAGAAGAACCTCTCAGTCAGCTCGGCGGGGAAGAAAGCGGGAGCGATGGCATTGACACTCACCCCCCTTTTGGCCCACTGGACGGCGAACTCCTTGGTCAAACCCACCATGGCATGTTTAGAGGGAACATAGGCAGCCGAGGGATCGAAGGATGGGCCGGCGCGAAGCCCCTCCACCGAAGCGATGTTGATGATTTTGCCATAGCCCCGGGCCAACATCTCCTTACCCACTCGCTGTGAGCAGATGAAGGCCGAGGTCAGATTGGCATCCAAGATGGTCTTAAACTCCTCCACTAGGCCTGTCTCAGCTATCTTGGACAATCCTCCCCTACCTGCATTGTTCACCAGTATGTCTATCTTTCCGTACTCCTCGATGGTCTTGGTAACCAGGTTCTCCACCTGGTCCGGTTGAGTAACATCGGTTTGTACCACCAGGCACCTTCTGCCCAGGGAGCGGATCTTCTCACCCGTCTCCTCCAGCTTCTGTAGCCTTCGAGCACAGATGGCCAGGTCCGCCCCCGCCTCGGCCAGGGCCTCGGCGAAGGTCACCCCTAATCCGGAAGAGGCCCCGGTAACAATAGCTATCTTCCCCGTCAGGTCGAACAAATCGAGAGACATCTTTCCTCCTTGACTCAAGTTTTCGTCTCTGCCATCACCACGCCGTCCAACCGCCATCAACGAATAGGGTCTGGCCTGTGATATAGCTGGAGGCTTCGGAGGCCAGGAATACCACCGGGCCTTTAAGGTCCTCGTGTTGCCCTACGCGACCCATGGGCGTCCTTTCCAGTAGATAGTTATACTTCTCTTCGATTTCGAACAGCTTCTCCGTCATCTCGCTGGGGAACCAGGCGGGACCGATGGCATTGACCGTTACCCCTCTTTTGGCCCACTGGACGGCAAACTCCTTGGTGAGGCCTATGAGGCCATGCTTGGCGGCTACATAAGGTACTAACGGTATCTCTGGGCCGCTACCCACTACGCCCATGGCCGATGCGATGTTGATGATTCTTCCATACCCACGCTTCAGCATCTCCCTGCCCACCCTCTGAGAGCAGAGAAAGGAGCCTATCAGAGACCTATCCACTACACGGCGGAAAGCGGCTAAGGGCAACTCCTCGGCAGGAATAACGTTGGTAACCCCAGCGTTGTTCACCAGTATATCCACCTTACCGAACTCCTTGAGGGTCTGGCTCACCATATAGTCGACGCGAGCCTCATCGGTAACATCAGTGGGAACGGGCAAGCAGCTCACCCCCAGGGCCGCTATCTCCTTAGCAACGGACCTTAGCTTTTCTTCTCTCCTGGCGGCGATGACCACATTGGCTCCAGCCTCCGCCAGCCCTTTAGCAAATACCACTCCCAATCCCGACGAGGCCCCGGTGACGATGGCTACTCTATCGCTAAGGTCATAGAGCTTATTCAACGCATCAGACGCCACAGAGTTGATCCTCCCAGAACAATCATCGGCTATTATACCATCCTACT